>NZ_JBSGDD010000097.1:0-25775 GCF_053602195.1 Kitasatospora sp. NPDC004531
GTGCCCCCGGTAATGTTCTCTCCGTCAGCACGCGCCGCTAGCTCAGTTGGTTAGAGCAGCTGACTCTTAATCAGCGGGTCCGGGGTTCGAGTCCCTGGCGGCGCACAGACAGTCGAAGGCCCCTCGCTCCGGCGAGGGGCCTTCTGCGTTGTCCGTCAACGCGGACGCCGCTCGTTCACGCACAGCACGTTGCCGTCCGGGTCCTTGAACCAGGCGGCCCGCATGCCGTCGTTCTCGGCGACGCCGTTCACGGTCGTCAGGCCCGGGAAGTCGTACTCCTCGAACACCACGCCGCGACGGCGCAGCTCGGCCATCTCGGCGTCCAGGTCCGCGACCTTCCAACTGGCCAGGGTGTGCTCGGCCTGCCCCCCGTAGGACGTCTGGTACATCGAGAACTCGCCGCCCCCGGTCCGGAACACCGCCTCCTCCGCGTTCTCCTCCACCAGCTCCAGCCCCAGCGTGTCACGGTAGTACCGCTTCGCCTGCCCGAGGTCGGTCACCGGAATCACCGCGCACAACGGCGCATCTCCCAGCATCACCACCACCTCCTCCTCCCCAGGCTAGGCACCCCGCCCCACCCCGTCGACCGGCCGGGCCCGGCCACCGGCGGGCACCCCCGCGCCCCGGCAGCCAGGCCCGAAGCACGCCGCAGGCGGCCACCCGTCCTTGCCACGCACCTCGGGAACCACCACCGCCTGAGCCCGCCGGCGGCAACGCCTGCGGCGCGCTTCGAGGGCACACCACTCACACCCCCGAGCGCGCCGAAGGCGGCGGCCCCCAGGGCCGAGAAAATGCCGGGCCGGCACCCTGCGGCACACCGCAGAGAACCGCCGCCACCCCACCCCCTCGCGCCCCGGCGGGCCAGGCCCGAAGCACGCCGCAGGCGGCCCGTTGGTCCTGCTCCTTCGCCGGCGCTCAGCCGAAACTGAGAACCGCCGCCACCCCAGCCCCTCGCGCCCCGACAACGCCTGCGGCGCACCTCGGCAGCCAGGCCCGAAGCACGCCGCAGGCGGCCCGCTCCTTCGCCGGTGCTCAGCCGAAGTAGTTGTGGAAGTTCTTCGAGAACTCGTTGTTGTTGTAGTTGTCCCAGTTGATCGACCAGGTCATCAGCCCGCGCAGGTTGGGCTGCTTGCCGGCGCGCGGGGTGTAGGAGCCGCAGCCGGTGCCCTTGGTGAGGCAGTCGAGGGCCTGGTTGACGACGGCCGGGGCGACGTAGCCGTTGCCGGCGTAGGTGTTGGCGGGCATGCCGATGGCGACCTGCGACGGCTTGAGGGGCGGGAACATGTTGGCGGTGTTGCCGGCCACCGGGAAGCCCGCGAGGAGCATGTCGGTCATCGCGACGTGGAAGTCCGCGCCGCCCATGTTGTGGTACTGGTTGTCGAGGCCCATGATCGAGCCCGAGTTGTAGTCCTGGACGTGAAGCAGCGTCAGGTCGTCCCGCAGGCCGTAGATGACCGGCAGGAAGGCTCCGGCGCGCGGGTCCTGGCCGCCCCAGGGGCCCGAGCCGTAGTACTGGTAGCCGAGTTGGACGAAGAAGGTCTCCGGCGCCATGGTCAGCTGGAACTTCGCGCCGTACTTGGCCTTGAGGCTCTTGACCGCCGAGATCAGGTTGGTGATCACGGGCGTGGTCGGGTTCTTGAAGTCGTTGTCGCCGGTGTTCAGCGACAGCGAGTGCCCCTCGAAGTCGATGTCGAGGCCGTCCAGGCCCCACTTGTCGATGATCGCGGAGACGGAGGAGACGAAGGCGTCGCGGGCGGCGGTCGTGGTGAGCTGCACTTCGCCGTTCTGGCCGCCGATCGACAGCAGCACCTTCTTGCCCTTGGCCTGCTTGGCGGCGATGGCCGCCTTGAACTCGGCGTCCGTCTCCACGCCCGGGCACTGGGCGACGGGGCAGCGGTTGAAGTGGATGTTGCCGGAGGTGATGGAGTCCGGCTCGCCGAAGGCCAGGTCGATGATGTCCCAGCTGTCGGGCACGTCCGCCATCTTCAGGTACCCGGCGCCGTTGGCGAAGCTGGCGTGCAGGTACCCGACCAGGGCGTGGTTCCCGGCCGGCGGCGTGCTCGGCGAGCCCGACGGGCTGGCGGAGGTGGAGGGGCTCGCGCTGGCCGAGGTGGAGGGGCTGGCGCTGGCCGAGGCGGACGCGGAGGCGGAGGGGCTCGGCGAGTTCGGCGCGGAGGGGGAGCCCGTCGGCGCCCCGGGCCCGTCGAGCGAGATGTCGTCGGCGTAGTAGATGCCCTGCCCGTACCAGCCGTGGGTGAAGACGGTGGCGGAGGTCTGGGTGGCGGTGGTGGTGAAGCTGACGGAGAGCTTCTGGTAGCCGCCGCCGGTGCCGGGCGTCCAGGTGGAGGGGCCGCCGTTGACGCCGAGGTAGGTGTAGCTGCCGTTGACGTACGCGCTGAGGGTGTACGTGGTGTTGGGGGCGACGGCGACGGTCTGGGTGCACTGGGCGGTGTCGACGCCGGTGGCCGTGCCGGCGAGCGCGTAGCTGCCGGTGCGGGCGTGGCCGGTGACGACGGCGCCGGTGCTGCCGCTGCACGTCCAGGGGGTGAGCGAGCCGCTCTCCAGGCCGCCGTTGACCAGGAATTCGCCGGCGGAGGCCGATCCGGCCAGTCCGAAGCTGATCGCGACCGCGCCTGCGGCGGCGACCGCCCAGGCGGTGCCGGCGGCGAGCAGCCGGCGCTTTCGGGGAGTCTGCATGTGGGGATGCTCCTGCCTCTGTGTGGGGGACGTCCGTCTCCCGCCGGCCGGGATGTGGGGTTCCGGCCCGGGGCGTGCCGCCGCACCGGCACGCACCCTGGGAGTTGGACTAGACCACTGAACCGGCTCGACCAGCCCCTGTCAATGGACCGGCAACTCCCGTTGCCTGACGGCGAGTCGGCGGCGGCGCGCGCACCCGGCCCCGTCCGCGTTGCGGCCCCCGGCGCGGGGTCGAACCATGGAGTGGTGCCCGGTTATCTGCGTTTCCCCCATGTACGCGACGGCCTGCTGGCCTTCACCGCCGAGGACGACGTCTGGGTCGCGCCGCTGGCGCCCGACGGCGAGGTCGGGCGGGCCTGGCGGGTCACCGCGGACCGGGCCCGGGTGAGCCACCCGCGGCTGTCGCCGGACGGCGCCGCGCTGGCCTGGACGAGCTGGTCCGCGCTGACGCCGGAGGTGTTCACCGCGCCGGTGGCGGGCGGCGCGGCGTCCCGCCTGACGTACTGGGGCAGCCAGGACACCCGGGTGCGGGGCTGGCTGCCGAACGGGGAGGTGCTGGCCGTCACCTCGTACCACGAGCCGTTCGCGCACTACACCTGGGCGTGGGAGCTGCCCGCGGACGGCTCCCCGGGGCGCCGGATGCCGTGGGGGCCGGTCGCGGACGCGCAGATGGGCGCGGAGCACACGGTGCTGCTGACGGACGCCGCCCCGCACGAGCCGGCGTTCTGGAAGCGCTACCGGGGCGGCGCGACGGGCCGGCTGTGGGTGGACCACCGGCTGCTGCTGCCGGATCTGCCCGGGCACCTGGCGGCGCCGATGCCGGTGGCGTCCCCGGCGGGCGGCCGGGTGGCGTTCCTGTCGGACCACGAGGGCGTGGGCAACCTGTACTCGGTGCGGCCGGACGGCACCGACCTGCGGCGGCACACCGACCACGCGACGTACTACGCGCGGGAGGCGTCGTCCGACGGCGCCCGGATCGTCTACCAGCACGCCGGCGACCTGTGGCTGCTGGATTCGCTGGACGCGCCGGGCCCGCGCCGGCTGGAGGTGCCGCTCGGCGGGGCCCGCTCGGGCCGCCGCCCGTACCAGGTGAGCGCGGCGAACAACGTCAAGGACCTGGCCTGCGACGCCACCGGCCGGGCGGGGGTGCTCAACGTGCGCGGCTCGCTGTACTGGCTGACCCACCGGGACGGCCCGGCGCGGGTGCTGGCGGACACCCCGGGGGTGCGCTGCCGGCTGCCGCTGGTGCTCGGCTGGAGCGGGCAGGCGGCCTGGGTGACGGACGCGGAGGGCGAGGACGCGATCGAGCTGGCCCCGCTGCCCGGCCGGGACGGTCGGGACGGCACGGGCGGACCGGGCGCGAACCGGCGGATCGCGGCGGGCCGGATCGGCCGGGTGCAGGAGCTGTCCGCCGCGCCGGACGGCAACCGGCTGGCGGTGGCCTGCTCGGACGGCCGGCTGCTGCTGGTGGACACCGCCGAGGGCGGCGTCACCGAGGTCGCGGCGTCCCGGTTCGGGCCGGTCTCCAGCCCGTCGTTCTCCCCGGACTCGCAGTGGCTGACCTGGTCGCAGCCGGTGGCGGGCCGCTCGCTGCGGGCGGTGCGGCTGGCCCGGGTGGACCGGCCGGAGCGGGCGATCGACGTCACCGGCGGGCGCTTCGAGGACGAGCATCCGGTGTTCACCCGGGACGGCCGCTTCCTGGTGTTCCTGTCCTGGCGCGGCTTCGACCCGGTGCACGACGTGCACACCGGCGACCTGTCGTTCCCGCTGGGCTGCCGCCCGTACCTGGTGCCGCTGGCCGCCGACACCCCGTCGCCGTTCGCGTCGCCCGCCGAGGGCCGCCCGCCGGTGGGCCTGGACCCGGAGGAGGCGACCGGCGACGGCACGGTGCGGGTGGACGAGGAGGGGCTGAGCAAGCGCCTGGTGCCGTTCCCGGTGATCGCCTCGAAGTACTCGGCGACGGCGGCGGTGCGCGGCGGCGTGCTGTGGCTGCGCTGGCCGATCTCGGGGGCGCTCGGCCAGACCTTCGCCAACCCGGAGGACACCTCGGGCCGCCCCGCGCTGGAGTTCTTCGACCTGGCGCGGGGCCGGCGCAGCACGCTGGTCGAGCAGCTGGACGGCTTCGCGGTGTCGGCGGACGGCTCGGCGGTGTCGGTGTTCTCGGCGGGCTCGCTGAAGCTGTACCCGATGTCCGCGCCGACCGCGCCCGTCCCGGTGGACCTGCGGCGGATCGCCCATACCGTGCACCCGGCGGCGGAGTGGCGGCAGTCGTACTTCGAGGCGGCCCGGATCGTCGCCGACCAGTTCTGGGACCCGGGCATGTGCGGCCTGGACTGGGCCGAACTCACCGAGCAGTACGCCCCGTTGCTGAGCCGGGTGGCCTCCCCGGACGACTTCGCGGACCTGCTGCGGGAGCTGCTCGGCGAGCTCGGCACCTCGCACGCGTACGTCACCCCGTCGCGGCGCGGCGAGGGTCCGGCACTGGCCCAGCAGCCGCTCGGCCTGCTGGGCGCGAACGCGCACCGCGACCCGGACGGCCGCTGGCTGGTCGACCGGATCCTGCCCGGCGAGTCCTCCGACCCCAAGGCCCGTGCGCCGCTGGCGGGTTACGGCCTGAAGGACGGCGACGAGCTGCTCGCCGTGAACGGCCGCCCGCCGGACCCGGTGCGCGGTCCGACGCCGCTACTGGCCGGGACGGGCGGGGCCACGGTGGAGCTGACGGTCCGCCGCGGCGAGCAGGTCCGGCGGATCGCCGTCACCCCGCTGACCGACGAGCGGCCGATCCGCTACCAGGACTGGGTGGCCAGACGCCGCCACCTGGTACGGGAGTTCAGCAACGGCGTGTGCGGCTACCTGCACATCCCGGACCTGGGCGGCTCCGGCTGGGCCCAGTTCAACCGGGACCTGCGCTCGGAGCTCGCCCACCCGGCGCTGGTGCTGGACGTGCGCGGCAACGCGGGCGGCAACGTCTCCGAGCTGGTCCTGGAGAAGCTCCACCGGCGGGTCCTCGCCTGGGACTTCACCCGCGGCCGGCAGCCGGTGCGCTGGCCCCGGGACGCACCGCGCGGGCCGGTGGTCGCGCTCGCCGACCACGCCACCAGCTCCGACGGCGACGTGATCATCGCCGCGATCAAGGCGCTCGCGCTGGGCCCGGTGGTCGGCACCCGCACCTGGGGCGGCGTG
Organism: Kitasatospora sp. NPDC004531; assembly: GCF_053602195.1. NCBI lineage: Bacteria > Bacillati > Actinomycetota > Actinomycetes > Kitasatosporales > Streptomycetaceae > Kitasatospora > Kitasatospora sp. NPDC004531. Next base: position 5,881 of record NZ_JBSGDD010000097.1, read on the forward strand.
GTCGGCATGACCGGGCGGCACGCGCTCGGCGACGGCACCCAGATCTCCGTCCCGAAGAACGCCTCCTGGTTCACCGGCGGCGTCGGCTTCTCGGTCGAGAACCGGGGCGTCTCCCCCGACGTCGAGGTGGTCCGCACCCCGCGCGACTGGGCGCGCGGCGAGCACACCGACCTGGCGGCGGCCGTCGCCCTCGCCCTCGACCTGCTGGCCGCCACCCCGGCCGCCGCTCCCCCGCCGCCGACGACGCCCCGCCCGGACCTGCGCCGCCCGCCGCTGCCGCCCAGGGGATGAGCGGACGCGCGGACGCCGGCGCCCGGGGCGGGCGCCGGCGTCCGGTGGTCGGCGGTCAGCCCCAGGGGTCGCCCTCGGCCGTCATGTTCTCGGCGGCCTCGCGGTCCTCGCGTTCCTGCTCGACGCGGCGCTGCGCCGCGTCGCGGGCGCGCTCCACGGGGTCGGCGAAGGCGTCGGCGGCCTCGTCGTGGGCGAGGGCGGCCCGCTCGGCGGGGTCGGCGGCCGGCGGGGCCGGGTGGTGGCGGAACCTGTCGAGAATGCCCATGTCTCCTCCTCGGGTGGGCGTCCCCCCTGTTTCGCTGCCTCACTTGTCACGGTACGCCGCGGCGGGCCCCTCGTTCGGACCCGGACGGGCTCCGACCACCCTCGCACCGGCCCCCGGGCGGCGCACCCCGGCGGCCTGCGGCTCACCCGCCCGGCGGACACCGGCCGCGCGCCGGGGCCGGTCCCGAACTCCCTTGCGGCGCAACGGAAAAGGCCGATGGTCCCGGGCAAGGCGCGCCGATCGGCCGTAGCCGCGGCAGGGCCCGTCGCCCGACGCTGAGGGGGTCAACCGGTCCCGGCAGTGTCGCCGGGGCGCCCGCAGCCGCACCCCGAGAGGTGAGCCGCGCCATGTCCGGTCACAACTCCCCCGCCGTGCACGCCACGGACCACGCCGACGAGGCCCCCGACGCCGCCGTCGACGCCCTCGTCGCCAACGCCCACCGGGCCCTGCAGGAGTACGCCGGCCTCACCCAGGAACGGGTGGACCGGATCGTCAAGAAGGCCTCGCTGGCCGCGCTCGCCGCGCACACCCGGCTGGCGGCGCTGGCCGTCGAGGAGACCGGGCGCGGCGTGTTCGAGGACAAGGCGGTGAAGAACGTCTTCGCCTGCGAGCACGTCACGCACTCGATGGCCCGGCTGCGCACGGTCGGGGTGGTCTCCCGGGACGACGTCGAGGGCATCGTGGAGATCGCCGAGCCGGTGGGCGTGGTCGCCGCCCTCACCCCGGTGACCAACCCGACCTCCACGACCGTCTTCAAGGCGCTGATCGCGCTGAAGACCCGCAACCCGATCGTGTTCGCCTTCCACCCGTCGGCGCAGCGCTGCTCGGCGGAGGCGGCCCGGATCGTCCGGGACGCGGCGATCGCGGCGGGCGCCCCGGCGCACTGCGTGCAGTGGGTGGACCGTCCGTCGATGGCGGCGACGCACGCGCTGATGCGGCACGAGGGGGTGGCGACGATCCTCGCCACCGGCGGCAACTCGATGGTGCGGGCGGCGTATTCGTGCGGGAAGCCGGCGCTGGGCGTGGGCGCGGGCAATGTGCCGGCGTACGTGGAGCGCAGCGCGGACCTGAAGCGGGCGGTGAACGACATCGTGCTGTCGAAGTCCTTCGACAACGGGATGATCTGCGCCTCCGAGCAGGCGGTGATCCTGGACGAGGAGGTGTACGGGCCCGCGCTGGCGGAGTTCCGGCAGTTGAAGGCGTACCTGGCGGGCCCGGAGGAGAAGGCGCTGCTGGAGCGGCACCTGTTCGGGGTCGGTACGGGCGCGGACTGCGCGGGGGCGAAGCTGAACGCGGCGGTGGTCGGGCAGTCGGCGCACGAGGTGGCGCGGGCGGCCGGGTTCGAGGTTCCCCAGGACACCTCGGTGCTCCTGGTGGAGGTCGACGGGGTGGGCGAGCAGGAGCCGCTGACCCGGGAGAAGCTCTGCCCGGTGCTGGCGGTGCTGCGGGCCGGGTCGCGGGCGCAGGGCGTGGCGCTCGCGGCGCGGATGGTGGAGTTCAACGGGCTCGGGCACTCGGCGGCGGTGCACACCGAGGACGCGGCGTTCGCGGAGGAGTTCGGCGCCGGGGTGCGGGCGTGCCGGATCATCTGGAACGCGCCGAGCTCGCAGGGCGGCATCGGCGACGTGTACAACGCCTTCGTGCCCTCGCTGACGCTGGGCTGCGGCTCCTGGGGGCACACCTCGGTGTCGGGGAACGTGTCCGCGCCGCACCTGCTCAACATCAAGCGGGTGGGGCGGCGCAACACCAACATGCAGTGGTTCAAGGTCCCGCCGAAGATCTACTTCGAGCGCGGTTCGCTGAGCTACCTGACCGAGATGCGCGGCGCCCGCCGGGTCCTGGTGGTCACCGACCGGACGATGGTGGAGATCGGCCACCTGGAGCGGGTCCGCGAGGTGCTGCGGCGGCGCCCGGAGCCGGTGGAGGTGCGGGTGGTGGACTTCGTCGAGCCCAATCCGAGCCTCGCCACGGTGGAGCGGGGCGCGGAGCTGATGCGCGAGTTCCGGCCGGACACCATCGTGGCGCTGGGCGGCGGTTCGCCGATGGACGCGGCGAAGGTGATGTGGCTGCTGTACGAGCACCCGGAGGTGGAGTTCGCGGACCTGAAGGAGAAGTTCTTCGACATCCGCAAGCGCGCGTTCACCTTCCCGGACCTGGGCGAGAAGGCGAAGCTGGTGTGCGTGCCGACCACCTCGGGCACCGGCAGCGAGGTGACGCCGTTCGCGGTGATCACCGATCCGGAGACCGGGCAGAAGTACCCGCTGGCGGACTATGCGCTGACCCCGACGGTGGCGATCGTGGACCCGGCGCTGACGACGGACCTGCCGCCGGAGGTGACGGCGGACTCCGGGTTCGACGCGCTGACGCACTGCATCGAGGCGTACGTGTCGGTGTACGCCAACGACTTCACCGACGGCCTGGCGCTGCAGGGCATCCGGCTGGTCTTCGAGAACCTGGCGGCGGCGGTGCACGACGGCCCGCACGACCCGGTGGCGCGGGAGCGGATGCACAACGCGGGGACGATCGCGGGCATGGCGTTCGGTTCGGCGTTCCTGGGCGCGGTGCACGCGATGGCGCACACCCTGGGCGCGACCTTCCACGTGGCGCACGGGCGGACGAACGCGCTGCTGCTGCCGCACGTGATCCGCTGGAACGGCTCGGCGCCGGCCAAGGTGACCAGCTGGCCGAAGTACCGCCAGTACGTGGCCCCGGAGCGCTACCGGCAGATCGCCCGCACCCTCGGTCTGCCCGCCGACACCCCCGAGCAGGGCGTGGAGTCGCTGGCGCTGGCGGTGGAGGAGCTGCGCGAGCGGGTCGGCATCCCGCGTTCGTTCAAGGACGCCGGGGTGGACGAGGCGGCCTTCCTGGCGGCGCTCGGGCAGCAGGCGATGAACGCGTACGAGGACCAGTGCGCCCCGGCCAACCCGCGGCTGCCGATGCTGCGGGAGATGGAGCGGCTGATGACGCAGGCCTACTACGGGGACGACCGGGCGGCGTGACACCGGGGACGAACGTCCCCTCCGATCAGGACTTTCCGAGCCCATGTGACTTTGTGAATCGTTTCACAATAGTGCGCGTAGGCGAGAGGCGGGAGCGAGTCAATGAGCACGCAGCAGCCGGAGCGCATCCACACCGGTGCCTGGGACGGCTTCAAGGGCGGCCTGTGGCGGGACACCGTCGACGTCCGCGACTTCATCCAGCAGAACTACACCCCGTACGAGGGCGACGCCGCCTTCCTGGCCGGCCCGACCGAGCGGACCGCGGCGATCTGGCGGCGGATCACCGACCTGTTCCCCGAGGAGCGCGCCAAGGGCGTGCTGGACGTCTCCTGGGACACGCCGTCCACCATCACGGCGCACGCCCCCGGGTACATCGACCGGGACAACGAACTGATCGTCGGCCTGCAGACCGACGCCCCGCTGAAGCGGGCGATCATGCCCAACGGCGGCTGGCGGATGGTCGCGGGCGCGCTGGAGACGTACGGCTACCCGGTGGACCCGGAGCTGGAGAAGGTCTTCACCGTCCACCGCAAGACCCACAACGCGGGCGTGTTCGACGCGTACACCCCGCAGATCCGGGCCGCCCGCCGGGCCGGCGTCGTCACCGGCCTGCCGGACGCGTACGGGCGGGGCCGGATCATCGGCGACTACCGGCGGGTCGCACTGTACGGCGTGGACCGGCTGATCGCGGCCAAGCGCGAGGAGAAGGCCGGGCTGGACGCCGCCCCGCACGACCCGCGCACCCTGGAGGACACCCTCCGGGGCCGGGAGGAGCTCGCCGAGCAGATCCGCGCCCTGGAGGAGCTCAAGGCGATGGCCGCGAGCTACGGCGAGGACATCTCCGGGCCGGCCGCCGACGCCCGGCAGGCCGTCCAGTGGCTGTACTTCGCCTACCTGGCGGCCGTGAAGGAGCAGAACGGCGCGGCCATGTCGCTCGGCCGCACCTCGACCTTCCTGGACGTCTACCTGGAGCGCGACCTCGCCGCCGGCCGGCTGACGGAGCAGCGGGCGCAGGAGCTGATCGACGACTTCGTCGTCAAGCTGCGGATCGTCCGCTTCCTGCGCACCCCCGAGTACGACGAGCTGTTCTCCGGCGACCCGACCTGGGTCACCGAGTCGATCGGCGGCATCGGCGCCGACGGCCGCCCGCTGGTCACCCGCACCTCGTTCCGCTACCTGCAGACCCTGTACAACCTGGGCCCGGCGCCCGAGCCCAACCTGACGGTCTTCTGGTCGCCCCGGCTCCCGCAGGGCTTCAAGGAGTTCTGCGCGCAGGTCTCCGTCGACACCTCCAGCGTGCAGTACGAGTCGGACGAGCTGATGCGCCCGCGCTTCGGCGACGACACCGCGATCGCCTGCTGCGTCTCCGCGATGGAGGTCGGCCGGCAGATGCAGTTCTTCGGCGCCCGGGTCAACCTCGCCAAGACGCTGCTGTACGCCATCAACGGCGGCCGGGACGAGCTGACCGGCGAGCAGGTCGGCCCGGAGACCGGCCCGATCGTCTCCGAGGTGCTCGACCACGACGAGGTGGCGGCCCGCTTCGACCAGCAGCTGGAGTGGCTGGCCGAGACGTACGTGCACGCGCTGAACGTCATCCACTACATGCACGACAAGTACGCCTACGAGCGCCTGGAGATGGCGCTGCACGACCGCGACGTGCGCCGCACCATGGCCTGCGGCATCGCCGGGCTGGCGGTGGCGGCGGACTCGCTGTCGGCGATCAAGTACGCGACGGTGCGGCCGGTGCGCGACGAGTCCGGTCTCGCCGTCGACTACCGCGTCGAGGGCGAGTACCCGGCGTACGGCAACAACGACGACCGGGCGGACGCGATCGCGGTACGGCTGGTCGAGGAGTTCATGCGCAAGATCCGCAAGCACCCCGCCTACCGGAACGCCGAGCACACCCAGTCGGTGCTGACCATCACCTCGAACGTGGTCTACGGCAGGAAGACCGGCGCCACCCCCGACGGCCGCCGGGCCGGCGAACCGTTCTCCCCGGGCGCCAACCCGATGAACGGCCGCGACACCCACGGCTACGTGGCCAGCGCCGTCTCGGTGGCCAAGCTCCCCTACTCCGCCGCCGAGGACGGCATCTCGCTGACCAACACCGTCACCCCCGACGCGCTCGGCCGCACCCGCGAGGACCGGATCCGCAACCTGGCGGGCGTGCTCGACGGCTACACGGCCGTCGGCGGGTTCCACATGAACGTCAACGTCCTCGACCGGCAGACCCTGCTGGACGCCATGGAGCACCCCGAGAAGTACCCGCAGCTGACCATCCGGGTCAGCGGCTACGCGGTCAACTTCGTCCGCCTGACCAGGGAACAGCAGCTGGACGTCGTCAACCGCACCTTCCACGGCTCGCTCTGAGCCGGCCCGCCGACAGCTCCCAGGAGGCGTCGCCATGACCGCTGCTCCCGCTCCGACGACGACCGGCTCGGTGCACTCCTGGGACCTGTCGACGGGGGTGGACGGCCCCGGCACCCGCTTCGTGTGCTTCCTCGCCGGGTGCCCGCTGGACTGCCTGTACTGCCACAACCCCGACACCCGGCGGATGGCCAACGGCCGCCGGACGGGCGCGGACGAAGTGGTCGCCGAGGCCGCGAAGTTCACCGCGTTCATCCGCGCCTCCGGCGGCGGCGCCACCCTCTCCGGCGGCGAACCGCTGCTCCAGCCCGCCTTCGCCGGCGAGCTGCTGCACCGCTTCAAGCACGAGCTCGGCCTGCACACCGCCCTCGACACCTCGGGCTTCCTCGGCGCCCGGGCGAGCGACGCGCTGCTCGCCGACACCGACCTGGTGCTGCTCGACATCAAGTCCTGGGACCGCGCGCTCTACCGCCGCCTGACCGGTGCGCGGCTCGCCCCCACGCTGGAGTTCGCGCGCCGCCTCGCCGGCCTCGGCAAGGAGGTGCACCTGCGCTTCGTCCTCGTCCCGGGCCTCACCGACCCGCCCCGGAACGTCGACGGCGTCGCGGCCTTCGCCGCCTCGCTCGGCAACGTCTCCCGGGTCGACGTGCTGCCGTTCCACCGGCTCGGCGCGGCCAAGTGGGCGGCGCTCGGGCGGGACTTCCCGCTCGCCGGCACCCCCGCCCCGACCCCGGAGCAGGTGCGGGCCGCGCGCGACGTCTTCGCCGCGCACGGCCTGCGGGCGGTGTGAGGGGGCGTCAGCCGGAGACCGACGGGGCGCCGGTCTCCAGGTGGCCGGTGAAGCGCTGCGACCAGCCGGCGTCGCCGCTGACCGTCACCGTGAAGTCGTACCAGCCGTTGGTGTAGGCCGCGACGTTGAACCAGTCGTCGGCGGCGGCCCCGGCGGCGACCTGGTAGGTCCAGGGGCCGTCGGTGCGGTAGTTGGCGGAGGTGATGGTGAAGGTCACCGGCGCGGAGCCGGTGTTGGCGAGCCTGAACCAGAGCGCGGGCCTGCCGGTGTCCGGGGCCGGCGCGTAGCTGGTGGTGACGGCGGCGTACTTGCCGGCGGTGGTGGCGTCGCCGGTGAAGCGGCGCAGGAAGCGGTTCGGGCCGATCACCGTCAGGTCGTACTTGCCCGCGCCGTAGCCGGTCCCGCAGTTGAAGAAGTCGCTGGTCGAGCCGCCCGCGTCCACGGTGTACTGCCAGGGGCCGCCGGAGCGGTGGGCGTTGGCGTAGGCCGCGAAGTGGCTGGCGGCGCTGCCGGTGTTGGACATCGCGATCCACACCTTCATCACCCCGCCGGAGCCGAACTCCAGGCGGTCCAGGTTCGCCACCGGCTGGTACGGCAGCGCCCGGGCCGGCCGGGTGCCGGGCTCCTGCGCGGGCAGCTGGTTGTTCACGGGGGCCGGGTTCGGCAGCGGGCCGCAGGCGGCCAGGCCGATGGTGGCCGAGGTGTCGGGCAGCGCGGGCATCCCGTACACCGGGTTGGCGAAGTCGAACAGCCCGGTCAGGTCGCCGCACACCTTGCGCCGCCACGCCGAGATGTTCACGCAGGTCGCGGGCCTGCCCTGGGCGGCCGTCCACTTCTCCAGGAAGCGCAGCACCGAGGTGTGGTCGAAGGTCTCCGAGGACACCCAGCCGCCGCGGCTCCACGGCGAGACGGCCAGCATCGGCACCCGGAAGCCGAGGCCGATGTTGGTGCCGCTGTAGAACTCCCCGGCGGTGCCGGCCGGCGCGACCGGCGGCGGGACGTGGTCGAAGAAGCCGTCGTTCTCGTCGTAATTGACGAACAGGATCGAGGAGTTGAAGACGTTCGGGTCGGCGTTCAGCGCGTCCATCACGTTGTGCACGAAGTGCGCGCCGTCGGTGGGCGTCGCGTACGGGTGCTCCGAGGACGCCTGGTCCGGCACGATCCACGACACCTGCGGCAGGGTGCCCGCCAGCACGTCCGCGCGGATCGCCGCCACGATGTCGTCCGGCGTCCGGCCGGTCGCCCTCGGGACGGAGCCCATGCCCTTGACCGCGAGCGGGCTGCCCGCCGGCGCGGAGGAGAACTGGGAGAAGTACGCGAGAGCGTTGTCCCCGTAGTTGTCCGCCGCGTTCTGGTAGACCTTCCAGCTCACCCCCGCGTTCTCCAGCGCCTCCGCGTACGTCTGCCAGCGCAGCCCCGACTCGTCACCGCCGTCGTACGCCGGGCCGCCCGCCGCGCCGGACGGGTCGATCTGGCCCGACCAGTGGTAGGTGCGGTTGGGGCCGGTCGCCGACAGCACCGAGCAGTGGTAGGCGTCGCAGATCGTCCAGTTGTCGGCCAGCGCGTAGTGGAACGGGATGTCCGCCCTGGTCAGGTACCCCAGCGTGCGGACGTTGCCCTTGGCCGCGACCCAGGAGTCCAGCTTGCCGCCGTTCCACGCCTTGTGCTGATCGGACCACGCGTGCGAAAGGTCGCCGTTGCACTGCGCCAGCCGCTCCGGGTCCGCCCCGCCGGCCGGCTTGGTCGCGCTGAACTGCCACGGGTACTGCCGGCCCAGGTTCAGCAGGGTCGGCTGGTTGAAGACGCTGTAGCCGCCGGATATCTGGATCGCCGAACGGTCCGCGAAGCCGCGCACGCCCTTCAGCATCCCGAAGTAGTGGTCGAAGCTGCGGTTCTCCTGCATCAGGACGACCACGTGCTTGGCGTCCGTGATCGTCCCCGTGGTGCCCTCCGGCGCCGCGACCGCCGGAGCCGCCGCCCCGCCCCCGGCCACCGCCCCCGCGACTGCCGCACTCGCCGACAGCGCCATGAACTTCCTACGACTCAGCTCTGCCACCTTGACCCGCCCGTCCCTTCGGCTGCTGATGATGTTGTCCAGACACCTCGCGCCCGAACGCCGAGCATCCTCACGCAACCGAACCGACATGGCCATGACTTACACCGAACGTTCGTCACCCCGCCCACCAGATGAACGCCCGGTACCCGCACCCCCATTGACGGTGTCCCGGCCCGCGCGGATGATCTTCCCCATGACCACGCTGGCCGATCAGCACGCCTCCCACCCCGACGTCTTCCTCATCTGCTGGGGCGTGTTCGCAGTCCTGCTCGGCACGCTCCTCGCCTCGAAGTGGTTCGGCCGGGCCCAGCAGCGCCGCCACCCCGAACGGCAGCACCGCGCCCCCGTGCTGGTCGCCCGCGTCTTCGGCATCATCGCCCTGCTCGCCGGCCTGACCGCCATCGCCCGCGCCACACTCGGCTGACCCACCCCCTCACCACAATCCCCAGCGCCCCACCCCCTCCCCGCGAAGCGGAACGGCCCTCCAGCCCCTCACCGCAATCCCCCGCGCCGCGCCTCCCCTCCCCGCGAAGCGGAACGACCCTCAGTCCCTCACCGCAATCCCGAGCGCCGCGCCTCCCCCTCTCGCCGCGAAGCGGAACCCACCCCCTCCCCCACCTCTCCGCGAAGCGGAACCCCCTCAGTCCCTCACCGCGATCCCCAGCGCGTGCGCGAACTGCGGTGCGAGGTCCAGCAGTTGCGTCGTCGAGATGATCGCCCCGCGCAGCCCCAGGTGTCCGTCCGGGAGGCCGAGGCTCGCGGCCGGGCGAAGGTCCACCCGCTTGAGCGTTGCGCCCCGCAGCCGCACCTCGTCCAGCGTGGAGCCCGGGAACGTCACGTCGGTGAGCTTCGCGTCCGCGAGGTCGACGTCCCGCAGCAGGCAGTCCTCGAAGACCACGTCGCGCAGCACCGCCCCGCGCAGGTTGACCGCTTCGAGCTTGCACTGCCGGAAGACGGTGCGCCGGATCGCCGAGCTGTACGCGGAGATGCCGGCCAGCACGGTGGAGTCGATCTCGGTGTCCTGCCAGTCGCTCTCGGCGAGGTCGACCCCGACCAGTCGCCCGCCGTGCAGCCACACCTCGTTGAACCCGGCCCGGCGCAGCTTCGCGTCCTCCGCGCGGATCCCGGTGAACGCGCATTCCAGGAAGCTCGCGCCGCCGAGCTGCCCGCCGAGGTCGAGGTCGTCGAAGTGGACGGTGTCGTAGCGGGTGTCGGCGCGCAGCGGCCCGGTGTGGGGTCGCAGCAGGTGGGCGTAGGGGAGGTCGTCCAGGTGCACGGGGGTCTCAGCTCCGTTCCACGGCGTGTGCGTGTGCGGTCATGGCGATGCCGATGGCGACGGCGAGCGCCACCAGGAGGCCGGCGATCAGCACACCGGCGTTCCCGGCCAGCGTCGCAGCCAGCACCGACAGTGCGGCGAGCGGCAGCACCAGTTGGGCGGCGCCGCGCTTGTGGTGGCGCGAGTGCAGGGCCCAGACGGTGATCAGGAACAGCGCGGTGGGGACGGTGACGGCGGCGGTCGCGGCGCGGTCGGAGAGGTGGGTGGCGCCGACGGCGTGCTGGACGGCGACCTCCAGCCCGGCGCCGACGGCGGCCGCGGACGCGAAGATCACGTAGTGCCCGTAGCCCCAGGGCAGCGCCTGCCGGCTGGAGTTCAGGTAGGGGTGGGCGTCGTCGGCGAAGTAGATCCACCAGGCGCCGAAGCAGATCAGCAGCCCGCCGCCGGCGATCGGCAGCAGTTCGGCGACGGCCTTGTGCTCGTCCAGCGCGGTCTGGATGGCGACGGTCGCGGCGGCGACCGTCTCGCCCAGCACGATGATGGTGAACAGGCCGTACCGTTCGGCGATGTGGTGCCGGTGCCACGGGGTGCGGTTGTGCAGCTCCGCCCAGACGGGGACGGCGAGTTCGGCGACCGCGCCGACCGCGAACAGCGCGCTGCGGGCCTCGTGCGGGACGAACACCAGCACCACCCAGAACGCCTGGACGACCGTGATGCCGACGGCGTAGCGCAGCGCGGCGGTGCGCGCGGGCCCGCTCTCGCCGCGGGCGGCGCGCAGCCACTGGGTGACCATGGCGAGGCGCATCAGCAGGTAGCCGGCCACCACGAGGGCGAGGTCCTGGCGTTCGAAGAATCGCGGTACGCCGGCGGCGAGCACCAGCACGCCGGTGATCTGGACCAGCGTGGTGAGCCGGTAGGGGACGTCGTCCACGTCGTACGCGGAGGCGAACCAGCTGAAGTTCATCCAGGCCAGCCAGATGGCGAAGAACGTCATCGGGTAGCCGGGCAGGGCGAGCGCGAGGTGTCCCTCGGCCAGCGCGTGGGCGAGTTCGCGTCCGGCCTGGGCGATGGCCACCACGAAGCAGAGGTCGAAGAACAGTTCCAGGGGGGTGGAGACCCGGTGGGACTCGCCCTGGTCGCGGGCCAGCATCCGGCGGACCGGGCGGTAGCGGTCGGGGGCGGCGTTCATCGGCCTGCTTTCACTGCGGGGCCGCGCGGAGCGGGGGCGTGCGCGGCCGGCGGGACGGTCTCCGGCGATCCTCGCATCCGGGGCGGGGCGGCGCATGCACCGTATGTAGCACACCGATTGGCCCGATTCCTCCCGATGTACCCCTTCGTCAGGCTGAGTTGACGCCGCAGTGCGCGATCCGGGTGACAGCGGGCCCCGTCCGGGGCGTGTGGCGGTCGGCTTGTCCCGTCCGCCCCGTTTGGCCCGATAGATTCCTCTGCGGTTGGACGGACGGACGGGCGCTTCACGGACAACGCGGAAGGTCAAGGAGGGACGGCGGCGACACTGGGGGCGGTCTTGCCGCCGGCGTCCCCGTGTCCTTCCGTCGGCCCGCCTCGCGATCACCGCGCTGTCCGGCGCCCTGACGGCCGGTCGGGCCATCCCCGCTCGCCGGGCCCGCGCTTCCGTGGCCTGATGACGGTATGCGCAGAGATGTCCACCGAGGTCAGCGGGGGTCCACGTGAACTGGGTCGACGGTACGGTCCTGCTCGGCATGCTGCTGGGCACGGCAGGCTGCATGTTCCTGGTGCAGCGGTACGCCTCCGTCCCGTCCCGGGAGAACTGCAACGACGTGGCGGGCTTCATCTTCGCCGCGGTCGGCGCGTTCTACGCGGTGCTGGTGGCCTTCGTGGTGATCGTGGTGTGGGAGAACACCTCGACGGCGCGGGTGACGACCTTCGAGGAGGCGGACGAGCTGGCCGGGGTCTACTGGATGTCCCGGCAGATGCCGCTGCCGGAGGGCGCCAAGCTGGAGGGGCTGACGCTCAGCTACGCGCACGCGGTGGTGAACACCGAGTGGCAGCTGATGGCCGGCCACCGCAGCGACCCGGGGGCGACGGCGCTGATGTACCAGATCCGCGACACCGCGCTGGCCTTCGATCCGCAGAGCAACCGGGACTCGACGATCTACCAGAACCTGGTGCAGCACGTGGACGGCCTGGCCAGCAAGCGCCGCGCCCGGCTGAACCTGATCGCGGACTGCGTGCCCCCGCTGCTGTGGGCGGCGCTGATCGCGGGCGCGGCGGTCACCATCGCCTTCACCTTCCTGTTCGGCCTGTCCAACACCTGGGTGCACCTGCTGATGGTGCTGTCGCTGACCGGGCTGATCGCGCTGTCGCTGATCGCGATCAAGGAGATGAACTATCCGTTCGTCGGGCCGAACAAGGTGAAGTCGACCGCCTTCGAGGTCTTCCTGGCCCGGCTCCCGCCCCCGCGCTGAGCCGCCCCTCGTACGCTGCGTGGCCGGGCGGTCACGATTCGGCGGAACGACGCCGGACGTGTAATGTTCTCCAGGTCAGCAGGCGCCGCTAGCTCAGTTGGTTAGAGCAGCTGACTCTTAATCAGCGGGTCCGGGGTTCGAGTCCCTGGCGGCGCACAGACGGTCGAAGGCCCCTCGCGAAAGCGGGGGGCCTTCGGCGTTCCCGGGCTGTGACGCACGCCTCGATCGTGTGATCGGGCGGCCCATGTCCCCTTGCGGGGTCCGCTCGTTGAGGAAGCGGGCGTCCCGCCACTAAGAGGTATTTAAAGATCGCCTTAGGCGAAATGGGACATAGGCCCCTAACATCTGACAAGTCTATCGATCAAGTCGGCGGGGTCCGTGCCCTCGCCCGAGCGAGCAGCCCGTCCGGGGCCTGCGGGAAGGTTTCCGTTGCCTCGAAAGCCCCGTGAACGTACGAAACGAACCGGGTGGCGCAGGCTGATACCCACCTGGCGGACGGCGCTGATCGGTGTGGCCGCCACGTTCCTGCTGGGCATCGGCCTGTTCACGCTGGGCGTCGTCCTGGTGAAGGTGCCGGACGCGCACGCCGCCGCCACCGCCCAGTCGAACACCTGGCTGTACTCGGACGGCTCGCTGCTGGCCCGCACCGGGCAGACCAACCGGCAGAACGTCCCCCTGGACAAGGTCTCCAAGGACGCCCAGCACGCCGCGCTGGCCGCCGAGGACCGCAACTTCTACTCGGAGGGCGCGGTCAACTTCAAGGGCATGGCCCGCGCCGCCTTCAACACCGCGTCCGGGGGCGCCACCCAGGGCGGCTCGACGATCACCCAGCAGTACGTGAAGAACGCGTACCTGAACCAGAAGCAGACCGTCAGCCGCAAGGTGAAGGAAGTCTTCATCGCGTTCAAGGTGGACGCCACCCAGAGCAAGGACGAGATCCTCTCCGCCTACCTGAACACCTCGTACTACGGACGCGGCGCGTACGGCATCCAGGCCGCCGCGCAGGCCTACTTCGGGGTGGACGCCTCCCAGCTGAACGCCGCCCAGGGCGCGTACCTGGCGACGCTGCTGAACGCGCCCAGCGCGTACGACGTGTCCTCGGCGACCGAGAGCGGCAAGCAGAAGGCGACGGCACGCTGGAACTACGTCCTCGACGGCATGGTCGCGAAGAAGTGGCTGAGCGCCGAGGAGCGCAGCGGGATGGCGTTCCCGGAGGTGCAGGCGCCGAAGTCCGCGCCCGGCCTGTCCGGGCAGGCCGGCTACCTGGTGGCCGCCGCGACCTCGTACCTGACCGAGCACAACATCCTCAGCGACGCCCAGCTCGCGCAGGGCGGCAACACCATCACGCTGACCGTCGACTCCAAGAAGCAGCAGCAGCTGCAGGACGCGGTGCAGGCCCAGCTGACCGACAGCCTGAAGCCGGACAGCCGCAAGGTGGACGCGGCGGCGCAGGCCGGCGCGGTGTCGGTCGACCCGAAGACCGGCCAGGTGCTGGCGCTGTACGGCGGCGCCGACGCCACCAAGCACTGGATCGACAACGCCACCCGCACCGACTACCAGGCGGGCTCCACCTTCAAGGCGATCGCGCTGGCCGCCGCCCTGGACTCCGGCGCCCGCACCCAGTACGGCGAGCGGATCAGCGCCGACACCGTCTACGACGGCACCAACCGGCGGGCCGTCCGGGGCGCCAAGGGCGTGCCCTACGCGCCGCCGAACGAGGGTGAGCGCTCGTACGGTCAGATAAGCCTCCAGCAGGCCACCGACTGGTCGGTGAACTCGGTGTTCGCGCAGCTCGCCCAGGACACCGGCCTGGAGAAGGTCCGCTCCACCGCGGTGGCGCTCGGCCTGCCCGAGGACACCCCCGGCCTGAAGGCCGTCCCGTCGATCCCGCTGGGGTCGGCCAGCCCGAGCGTGCTGGAACTCGCCGGCGTGTACGCCACCTTGGACAACGACGGCCGGCAGATCACCCCGTGGCTGGTGAAGTCGCTGGAGGCCGGCGGCGAGCAGGTCGCGCTGCCCGAGCACAAGGCCACCCAGGCGATCTCCAAGGAGGCCGCCCGCGGCACCACCGCGATCCTCCGCGGCGTGGTCGAGGACCAGGGCGGCACCGGCTACCGGGCCGCCTCGCTGAACCGCCCCACGGCCGGCAAGACCGGCACCACCGACGACTCCAAGTCGGTCTGGTTCGCCGGCTACACGCCCGAACTGGTCACCGTGGTCGGCCTGTTCGGCCAGGACCCGACCACCGGCAAGCAGGTCACCCTGGACGGGGTCGGCGGCGCGGGCAGCGCGGCCGGCGGCAAGTTCCCGGCGCAGATCTGGACGGCCTACATGAAGGCCGCCCTCGCCGGGCAGCCGGTCGCCTCCTTCCCCGGCACGGTCCGGACGCCGTCCACCACCGCCCCGTCGCTGCCGTCCGCGACGGCCTCGCCGAGCCAGAGCGCGTCCGCGTCGGACGGCGCGAGCTCCTCGCCGTCCCCGTCCGCCGGCGACGGCACCGGCAGCCCCAGCTCGCGGCCCACCGGCGGCGCGGGCGACGGCACCGACACCGGGCAGCCGCGGCCCAGCCGCAGCCCGTCGGCCAAGCCCAGCGGGGGCACCGGAAGCTCGCCCGCGCCGAGCGCCTCGACCGGGTCCGGCGACACCGGCGGGCTCCTCGGGACACAGGACCAACCTGCTGGATAGCACCTTACGGCGGAGGGGTCCGAGCTGGCACAATGCGGCGATGCACAGCAGCTCGGACCCCTCCGCCATGTCGCTCGACCCGCGCCCGGCACCCGATCTCCCCCTGGTGGAACGCCCCTCCGCACCCGCCCCCGCCCACCGCGCCGCCAGGCTCGGACTGGCCCTGGCGCTGGTCTCGGCGGTGGCCTTCGGCGGCTCCGGGACGGCCGCGAAGCCGCTGATCGAGGCCGGGCTCTCCCCCACCCACACGGTGTGGCTGCGGGTCTCCGGCGCGGCGCTGGTCCTGCTGCCCGTCGCCTGGAAGCACCGCGACGCGCTCCGCCGACGGCCCGGCCTGCTGCTCGGCTTCGGCCTGCTCGCCGTGGCCGGCGTCCAGGCCTGCTACTTCGCGGCGATCTCCCGCATCCCGGTCGGCGTCGCCCTGCTGATCGAGTACCTCGGCCCGCCGCTGCTGCTCGCCTACGTCCGACTCGTCCAGCGCCGCCCCGTCTCCCGCCGCGCGATGGCCGGCGCGGGCGTCGCCGTGGCCGGCCTGGCCTGCGTCGTCGAGGTCTGGCACGGCCTCTCCTTCGACCCGCTGGGCGTCCTGTTCGCCCTCGGCGCGGCCTGCTGCCAGGTCGGCTACTTCGTCCTCGCCGACGCCGGCCGCGAGGGCGACCGCCCCGTCCACCCCCTGGCGGTCTCCGCCTACGGCCTGCTGATCGGCGCGATCCTCCTCACCGCCGCCACCCGCCCCTGGACCGCCGACTGGTCCCCCCTCGCCCACTCCGTCACCATGAACGGCCACCGGCTCCCCGCCCTGGTCCCCGCCCTCTGGATGGTCCTGATCGCCACCGTCCTCGCCTACCTCACCGGCGTCGCCTCGGTCCGGCACCTCTCCCCACCCGTCGCCGGCGTCGTCGCCAACCTCGAAGCCGTCGTCGCCACCCTCCTCGCCTGGATCCTCCTCGGCGAACACCTCGGCCCCCTCCAACTCACCGGCGGCGCCCTCGTCCTCGCCGGAGCCTTCGCCGCCCAATCCGCCCACCGCACCTGACCGCGGCGCGAAGCCACAGACCCGAGGCGGCACTCAGAACGACCCGACCTCACGAGCGAACCCATATAAA
The DNA here is from genome assembly GCF_053602195.1 of Kitasatospora sp. NPDC004531. NCBI lineage: Bacteria > Bacillati > Actinomycetota > Actinomycetes > Kitasatosporales > Streptomycetaceae > Kitasatospora > Kitasatospora sp. NPDC004531. Next base: position 22,163 of record NZ_JBSGDD010000097.1, read on the forward strand.
CAAACGTTCTACGTGCAGATTTGCACGTAGAACTTTCATCGCACTACCGTCTGAGGCGGCAAACGGATCTGACGTCCAGTCATCTTTCCTCAGGAGTAGGCGTGTTCATTGCCCAGCACGGACTCACCCAGCACGACTCGTTGACCGCTGCCCAGACCGCCGCGAGCGAGGCGGCCACCGCCTCGGGGGGACGTGTCTTCACCTGCGTGGTCTTCCAGCAGGGCGGCCGACTGATGCTCACCACGGCCTTCTCCTACTCGTTCCTGGTCAAGCATGTCGTTTCCGACGCCGCGGTGAAGGGCGGCAATCCCAGGACCGCGACCAATCGTCCGATGGACGTGAGCCACGTCCGCACCATCGCCAAGTACCTGGCCGAGAACGAGCGCGACTACATCCTCCCGCCGGTGACTCTGAACGTCCGCGCCCTGCCGGCGATCCACGTCCCGCGCGGCAACTTCGCCATGACGGCCGGGTTCGTGGTCATCGGAGACGAGACCCGATTCTCGGTCACCGACGGCCAGCACCGACTGGCTGCCATCGGCCGACGCAGCGAGGAGCTCCCGGACGGGGACTCCTTCATGTCCGACAGCATCTCCGTGGTCGTCGTGGTCGAGCCCGACGTTGCCCGCATCCACCAGGACTTCGCGGACGCCGCCCAGACCAAGCAGATCCCCGCCAGCCTGCTCGCCGCCTACAACACCCGTGAACCGCTGAACCGCGTGCTGACGAAGATCGTCGACAACAGCGAACTGTTGCGGGGACGCATCGACGAAACGTCGAAGAGCCTCTCGAAGCTTTCGCCGGCGATCTTCCTGCTGAACCAGGTCCGCGGCATGGTCAAAGAGCTGCTGTTCCACGACTACGCCCTGAGCGAGGCCAGCATTCCCGCCCGGAGCCTCCAGGTCATCGGAACCACCGAGAAGCAGGACGAGTTCATCACTCGCGCGCTCTCCATGATGTCCGCACTCACCGAGTACATGACGCCGTGGAACTCGATCGCCAAGCTGCCGACCAGCGGCGGCGTCGCGAACCAGGTGGTCGACTTCCGCAAGCACTACATCAACATGACCGCGACCGGCTTGGTCGTCATCGGCCACGTCGCGTACGAGATCGAGAAGAACCCGGACGCCAACTGGCGCACCATGAAGTACATCGAGCTCGCCACCCGTGTCGACTGGCGGCGGGACGCACCGATGTGGCAGGGCAACATCATCAACGGAGACAAGATCAGCACCACGCGCGCGCCAGGGCGCACCGCAGCCAAGGCCGTCATGGACGCACTCGGAATCCGGCCGATCGAAACGAGCCTCACCCTGCCCATGGCCGAGTCGTTCCCCCAGTAACAATCCCGATCGCGCCGCTCGTCGGCCCGTGGGCCGGAAGCTCCCTCGCTGTGCGCGGCGAGCTCCGGCCACCATCCCCCAGGGCCCGGCAGGCTCAGGCCGTCGGGAGGGTCTCGCGGTGCGGGGCGAGTTCCGGGCCGGTGGTGGTGGGGACGAACTCGGTGATGCGGTATTCGGCGGCGCCGGACTCGGTGAAGGGGTCGGTGGCGGCGAGGGCCTCGATCGCGGGGCGGCTCTCGGCGACGGCGAGGATGATGCCGCCGTCGCGCGGGACCTTGCGGCCGGAGGCGAGGAAGGCGCCGGCCGCGTAGTGCTGTTCGAGCCAGGCGATGTGGGCGGGCAGCAGGGCGTCGATGCGCTCCAGCGGGGCGGTGTAGGTCAGCTCAAGAATGAACACCCGGTCATCGTACGGCCCGCGGTCCGCCGGAGCCGGGCCGGACCAGCCCCGACTCGTAGGCGGCGATGACCAGTTGGGCCCGGTCGCGGGCCGCGAGCTTGGCCAGCAGCCGGCCGATGTGCGTCTTCGCGGTGGAGAGGCTGACGTGCAGGTGGCCGGCGATCTCCTCGTTGGAGAGGCCGAGCCCGATCAGCGTCAGCACTTCCCGTTCGCGCTCGGTCGTCCCGCCCAGCGCGGCGGCGACGGGCGCGCCGGCGGGCCCGGGCAGGCGGGTGTACTCCTCGATCAGGCGGCGCGTCACCCGGGGCGCCAGCAGGGCCTGCCCGGCGGCCACCACCCGTACCGCTTCGAGGAGTTCGGCCGGCCGGGTGTCCTTGAGCAGGAACCCGGCCGCGCCCGCGCGCAGCGCCGCGAACGCGTAGTCGTCGAGGTCGAAGGTGGTCAGCACCAGGACGCGGACGCCGGCCAGCTCGGGGTCGGCGGCGAGTTCGCGGGTGGCTTCGATGCCGTCCAGCCGGGGCATCCGGATGTCCATCAGGACCACGTCGGGCCGCTCCCGGCGGGCGAGTTCGAGCGCTTCGACGCCGTCCGCGGCCTCACCGACGGCCGTCAGGTCGGGCGCGGAGTCGATCAGCAGCCGGAAGCTGCCGCGCACCAGCGCCTGGTCGTCGGCGACCAGCACCCGGACGGCCGGCCCGCCCCCGGAGGTCACCGCCCCACCGCCAACGGGAACACCGCCGAGACCTCGAAGCCGCGCCCGGCGTCCCGCCGCCCGGCCCAAAACTGCCCGCCGTGCACCGCGACCCGCTCCCGCATCCCCACCAGCCCGTGGCCCCCGCTCGACGAACCGCCCGAAGACCCCCCTCGCCCGTCGTCGACGACGCTGAGCGCCAGCGCGTCCGCCCGGTACTCGACCCGCACCCGGCACCGGTCGGTGCCCGCGTGCCGGACCACGTTGGTCACCGCCTCCTGCACCACCCGGTAGCCGGCGAGCTCCAGCCCGGGTGCCAACTCCCGCCGCTCGCCGAGCAGTTCGAGCTCGACCCGGACGCCCGCGGCGGCCGCCCGGCGGACCACCTCGTCGAGCTCGGACAGTCGCGGCGCGGGCAGCCGCTCGCCGTCCTCGCCGGTGCGCAGCACGCCCAGCAGGGCCCGCATCTCGTCCAGCGCGGTGCGGCTGGTCTCCTCGATCGAGGCCAGCGCGCGCCGCGCCTGTTCGGGCTGCTCGGCGGCGATGTGGTTGGCGACGCCGGCCTGTACGGCGATCACGCCGAGGCTGTGGGCGACCACGTCGTGCAGCTCGCGGGCGATCAGGACGCGCTCCTCGCGCAGCCGGGAGCGTTCGTCCTCGATGCGGCGGCGGCGGCGCTGGTCCATCGCGTAGCCGGCCGTCCAGCCGGTGACCAGGATCAGCGCGAGCGTCAACGAGGCGCCGGGGCCGCCGAGTTCGGGCCGCGCCCAGGGCCAGCGCAGCACGCCGCCGCGGCACAGCACGGCCACCGCGAGGGCGGCCGCGAGCAGCCCGCCGGCCGTCCGGACGGGCAGCGCGCGCGGGGCGGGGTACAGCACGACGGCGACGGCCACCCAGGGGGCGGGCGAGGCCGCCGTCCCGCTGCTGAGCGCCGCCGCGGCGAGCACGGCCGCCACCGCGGCGACGGGCCGCCGCCGGGCGAACGGCGCGGCGAGCGCCGCCACCGCGACCATCGCCCAGTCCGCGGGCCGGGTGCCGATCCCGCCCGGCGGGCCGAGCGCGACGTCCACCTGGTGCGGGCCGGGCGGCCCCACGTCCCGGGCCGCGAGCGCCGCGGCCCCGGTCAGCGCGGTGCCGAGGCGGGCGCGGAGGGTGTCGGCGGCGCCGTCGGCGGTGACCACC
>NZ_JBSGDD010000098.1:0-25101 GCF_053602195.1 Kitasatospora sp. NPDC004531
ACCTCACAGCACACGACTACCGGGCTCGACCCTCCGCCGGCAGACGAACGCTACGACTTCACCCGTCCGAGCGACATCACACATTCAACTTCAGTACGGCAGTGAGTACCCAGGCCTGGCCGGGGAGTGCGGTGGGAACACGAGCCGCCTGCGACTGTTGCGCGGCCCCTCCGGTGGGCTGGGGTGTCTTCCTGTCGTTGAGATTTCCGTAAATCACCGCCCCTTCGCCCGGGTCGACCACTGAATTTCCATCAGGAACGCTGTACGGACCCCAGATTGTCCATCCAAGGACGGCCTTCTTGCCGTCCTGACGGAGATTCTCGAGGTCAGGCGTGCAATCCTTATTGGCATCCGGGGTTGGAACGTTCTCCTTCACTTGCAGTCGTACGATCCATTGGGTGCGTGTTGGTGTCTGCTGCCGCGAGCGCTTCGGCAAGCTATTCAGAAGCAAAAGTAAGCTGCTCTGCCTGGTTGAACAGATCGCCGATAGGGGGTCCAGTGGGGTCGCTGCGGGTGAGGGGGTTGTTGTTACCGTAAGTGCCGGTATCGCGAACGTGCCCGCCACTATGCCAATGGAGAGAAAAGTTGCGGTCCGCCCACGCAGCCTCCCCCTCCGCACGGATCGCTCCACGTTACATCCCACTGGGTTTCGGTGATCATCACATGCGAATCGAGATCTTCACGAAGACCAACTTGACTGGCAGTCAGGCATGCATCCGTACTTTTAGGCTCGCCTACCTGTTCGGCCACGGTTTTCGACCGCGAATTTCGGACAGATGGCTATTGTGGCCAATAGTTCGCAATGGCACCTCTTCGCATCGAAATAGCCTCACATGGTGACTTGGCGGCCGTTGGGCGGCTGGTGTCCGCTTTGTTCGGCATGCTGTCGGGTTTCACGCTGCGTGGTGAGTTGGCGTCTCTGAGCCGAAGGGGGCGGTGAGGAAGGCGGTACGAGCGATGCCGAGGCGATGGTGAAGGTCAGTCAGGCAGGCCGCGGAATCCGGCGAGCAGTTCCTTCAGTGCCCGCTGGGCCGCCGGGTACGCCTCCGCCATGGCCGGGGTGCTGGGCGCTGAGCCCGCCGTGGGAGAGTTCTGGCCGACCGTGGTCAGCTCGACCAGGATCCGGCCGTTGGTGCCGTAGAACACGGCCTCGCCGTAGTCGAGGAACCCCGGGCCGGCTGTGCGGGAGGCCGTCAGGTCGCCGTCCGGTGCGAGTCTTCCGTCCGGCCCGATGGTCCAGTTCGGGCCTTTCGGCGGAGCCGTGGCGCCGGCCTCGGGTGCCGACGCGGTGATCACCGCCACCCCCGGACCGTCCGTTCCGGTGGTGGTCCACGAGGTGCTCACCACCCGGGCGGAGGCCCGCGACGAGGGGTCCGCGGCCGCGACCGTGCGCGACCCGCACGACTGACCCGCCGCCAGCAGGTCCACGAGCAGCTTCGTGGTGTCCGCGCCCGGCGCGAGCACGTACACGCTCGCCCACATCCCGTCCGGCACCGCCGCGACCCGCAACTCGTAGACCGCCGCCGGCACGGGCACCGTCGCAGACCCGACCCGGATCCGGTCGTCGACCCGCACCCCGGACATCGGCTGCTCCACCCGGCAGGGCGACAGGGCCAGCGGCTTCCCCGGCCCGGGGCGGAACACCTCTCCGCCGTGCAGCCCCGCCGTGCCGGGCACGTACACCGACTCGACGATCTGCCGGACGTGATCCGATCCGAACTCCGTGCCCTCGACATCGGCCACCGCTGCGGCCCCTGGCGAACCGCTGCCGGAGCCCGCGTCCGCCGCCGGCGAACCTCCCCCCGAACACCCGCTCGCCGCGAAGCAGAAGAGCCCCAAGACCGTTGCCAACCAAAGGCGTTCAGCGATCCGCATGCCCGCACGCTACCGCCGCCGCCCACCCGTCGTCCGCCCAACGGCCAACCCGGCCGGTCGGCAGCTGTCGGAGATGGTGGCTAGCCTGCGGTGAAGCCGGAGGGCAGTGATCGAGGGGAGGTTCGACGGTGGGTGGCAACCAGTGGACGATGGCCGGTCCGTACCAGGAGGACCTGGTGGCGGCGTTTCGGCAGGCGCAGGAGCTGGAGCTGGTGAAGGACGATCGGGGGTTTCCGGGGCTCGGCATCGTCGAGTTGTGGCGCGACGCGGGGTGGCAGGAGTACATCGCGACCGGGGGGACCGGTACGGTGCTGGACTTCTACGAGTTGGCCGTCACCGACGACGAAGTCCCCTTCGTGATGCGTCCGTTGTCCCGGGCCGAGGTCCTGGCCTGGGCTCCCGACGGCCGTCCGACCCGTGAGCAGTGGGAGGCCGCGAAGCAGCGGTTGCTCGACCCGATCGGGCGTGGGCGGGGTCGCTGTACGGTGCTCTGTCGCGACGACCGGCTGGCGGAGGTCCGCTACTGGGGCTGTACCGCGGACTGATCCCCGGCCCTGCGGACTGACCCCTGGCCCCGGGGCGGGAGCGTCCCGGGGCGGACGGGCCGTTTCGGTTCGGGGTCAGACGTTGGCTCCCCGGGGCCAGGTCTGGGCGGTGCTGGCGGTGCAGGTCTGCTGGGTGAGCAGGGTGCCGGGCGCGGTGCCGGCGGGGTCGATGCACAGGCCCGAGTTGGTGCTGCGGAGGGTGCCGTCGGGGTACAGCTGCCACTGCTGGTTGGTGTTGTCGGAGCTGCACGGCCAGACGATCACCTTGCCGCCCGCGGTGGTCTGGGAGTTGTTGTCCAGGCACAGGTAGTTGCCTGAGGTGTCCTGCACTCCCGACTGCAGGAAGCCCTGGATCACGCCCTGGGGGCTGAGCGGGGTGGTGGGCACCGGGGGGCTGGCGAGGGCAGGGGAGTCAGGCATGAACCCCCAGAGCTGCTGGTACGAGCCGTCGCAGGTCGCGATGTCCGTCCGGGCGCCCGGGCTGTTGGAGGGAACGTCCAGGCAGAGGCCGGAGGACGCGTTCCTGAAGGGGCTGACGGTGATGAAGCCGCGGACGACGTGCCGGCCCGAACCGGCGGACGCGGCGGCGAAGTTGGACTGGCCGGCACAGCTGCCGTACTCCTTGGCGTCGCTGACGGTGCCGGACAGGCCGCCCACGTCCGTGGTGCTGGGGCCGCCGAAGTAGACGTCGGAGACGGTGTTGTGCGCGCAGGTGCTGTTGGCGTTGTAGTTGACGTATTCGACGAATCCGTCGCCCGAGCCCTTGAGCAGGCCGCTCGGCAGCGTCCAACTGCCGATGTGGGCCACGAGCGGGTGGGTGCCGGCGGAGTCGTACACGTCGCCGGACCAGGTGTCGGTGGTGGAGGTGGTCCCGGTCCGCTTCACCGTGAGGTTGTAGGTGTGGCCGTACGTGGCGTCGAACAGGACGGCGCAGGACTGCCCGGCGCCGGCGTCGGCGCCCGGCCGGCAGTTGGGGTCGCTGCTGGAGGTGTTCCCCGGGGTGCCGGCGCCGCCGGACGCGAACACCGAGAAGACGGCCCGGAACCGCTGCGAGGCACCGCTGGTCTGCTGGGGCTGCAGCCCGGTGTAGCCGTTCAGGTTGTTGCCGAACCAGAACTGCTGGGCGTAGTACAGCCCGGTCTGCTCGCTCGCGGGGTTGACCGCCATCGGGAAGGTGATGTCCTTCACCCCGCCGGACGGCGTGGCAGGGAACGACCAGTGGACGGACACGTTGCCGCCGAGGCCGAAGTCGACGGCCGACGCCGGTGTCGGCCACGGCGAGAACAGCAGCAGCGCCACGGCCGCCACGACGGCGCCGCAGCGCCGTACTGCCGAGGAGCGGGACATGCGAGGTCCTTCCTGCCCGCCGCACCGTGACGGGTCGTTACCGGCGCGAAGAGGCGCTTTCGGGTCGGGGCACGTGCGCAGGCCGGAGCCCGGGCTCGGCACTCACGGAGGGACTGCGCCGACACGTAAAGTACTCCCTCGCGTACGGTCGGCCACGCCTCGTCCGGTCGGACACCGGGTGAGCAGGCCTCCGGGATCGCGGCTCGGTGCCGGAAGCCCCGGTGCGGCTACAGGGTCTCGTCGGCGAGGGCGTCCAGGATGGCGGTCTTGATCCCGGGTGGCATCAGGTTCAGGGCGTTGACGGCGTCGGCCGTGAGGGGGACTTCGTCGAGCAGGTACGTGCCGCGGTCGTCCCGGGAGAACTCGGGTCCGCTGCGGTCGTCGAAGTTCCAGGTGCTGATGCGGGCGGTGTAGAAGTGCTCGATCTCGCCCTTGTCGCTGGTGAGTCGGAGGAAGGGGCGCAGGTCGGTGGCGGTGCCGGCGATCTCCTCGCGGATCTCGCGGAGCAGGGCGTGCTCCAGGTCGGTGTCCTGGTCCTCGACGCCGCCGCCGACGAGCACCTGGTACGGGGGGATGCCGGGGCGGACGCGGGTGATGACGAGCATCGTGCCGCGGTCGGTGAGCAGGACGGCGCGGACGCGTTCCTTCATGGCGGTCTCCGTGGTGGTGGTGGCGTTCGGTCGCGGGGCGGCCGGCTGTCATTGCTGTGCAACGACCGGGCGGCTGCGAAGGACGCCGGGCCTGCTCGTTCGGCGCGGGCGTCGACGGAGGAGCGGAGGAGCGGAGGAACGGAGGAGGGGGCGGGGGCTCGTCCGCCGGTGGGAGGAGCCCCCGGGGTGGGTCAGAGCTGGCCGGAGGCGGCGATGGTGATCTTGGCCTTGGTCTTGCCGCTCTGGGAGCCGAGGGACTCGATCTTCTTGACGAGGGCCATGCTGTCCTCGTCGGCGACCTCGCCGAAGACGACGTGCTTGCCGTCGAGCCAGTCGGTGACGATGGTGGTGATGAAGAACTGCGAGCCGTTGGTGTTGCGGCCGGCGTTGGCCATCGACAGCAGGCCCGGGCGGTCGTGCTTCAGCTGGAAGTTCTCGTCGGCGAACTTCTCGCCGTAGATGCTCTTGCCGCCGGTGCCGTTGCCGTGGGTGAAGTCGCCGCCCTGGAGCATGAAGGCGGGTATGACGCGGTGGAAGGAGGAGCCGGCGTAGCCGAAGCCCTTCTCGCCGGTGGCCAGCGCGCGGAAGTTCTCCGCGGTCTTCGGCACGACGTCCTCGAACAGGTTGAAGACGATGCGGCCGGCGGCCTCGTCGTTGATGGTGATGTCGAAGTAAACCTTGGTAGTCATGGCGGTCATCGTGACATTTGTCCGGGTCACGTGCCAAAAACGCATCGGTCGGGAGTTCGCGCAGAAGTTCTCAACGGCGGTCGGAAATGCTGGTGATGCGGGCATGGACGATTGCCGAGCGTGCGAATTCGGTCGCAAGGTGTGATCGGCCGGGATTGCGGGCACGGCCTCCCACGGCGGAGCAGTCGGCCGCGCGCGGAAACCGATCTGTCGTCGCGTCGGAGAGGAAGAGGGATGGCCGGCGGAGAGGCCCTGGCGAGGTTCGTGGCCGCACTCAACGCCAAGGACCTTGCGGGCATGGCGAGTTGCCTTGCCGAGGAGGTCCACCACGAGGAGCCCGCCCTCGGCTGGGACCTGCACGGGCGGAGCGCCGTCCTCGAGAAGCAGGCGGCGGGATTCGACGCGCTCGACTGCGTCATGGACGTCGAGGAGCTGATCGTCGCGGGCGACCGCGAGATCCTCGCCTACCGGGCGAGCGGGACGGTGCGCCGGGCGCTGGCCGGCGGCTGGCCCGCCGAGGCCGTCGGGCGGACGTTCCGGGTCCGCGGGGCCGCCCTCGCCCGGGTCGGCCCGGACGGGCGGATCGGCCACCTGCTCTTCCACTACGACCTCGCGGGCATCCTCGCCCAGCTCGGCGCCCCGGCCGCAGATCGGACCGCCCGGTGAACCCGGCGCGCCGAGGCGCGCGGACGGGCACCGGCCACGCGGTGGTGCTGGGCACCGGCCACGCCGTGGTGCTGGGCGCCGGGATCGCCGGGCTCTGCGCCGCCCGGGTCCTGTCGGAGACGTTCGAGCGGGTCACGCTGGTCGAACGGGACGAGCTCGCCGCCGACGGCGCCGTCCGGCGCGGCGTCCCGCAGGGCGCGCACGTGCACTCGCTGACCGTCCGCGGGGCGGGCGTGCTGGAGGAGTTCTTCCCCGGCTTCATCGACGAGCTCGCCGCCGACGGCGCCAGCCTGGTCACCGCGCTCAGCGAGGTCGACATCGTGTTCTTCGGCTCCCTGCTGAGCAAAGTCCCGGTGGGCACGGTGCTCCAGGCCGGCCGCCCCTTCCTGGAGGAACGCCTGCGGGCCAAGGTCTGCGCCGCGCCCAACCTCACCGTGCTGGACGGCCACGAGGCCGTCGCGCCCCTCGCCGCCCCCGACCGCACCCGGGTGACGGGCATCCGGGTGGCCCGCGGCGACAGTCGCGAGGACCTCGAAGCCGACCTGGTCGTGGACGCCATGGGACGCGCCGGACGGGGCGCGGCCTGGCTCGCAACTCTCGGACACCGCAAGCCCGTTGAGCAACGCCTGCGGGTCGATGTCGGCTACGCGAGCCGCCGCTACCGCATCCCCGCGGGCACGGCCGGCCCGAACCGGGCGCTGCTGGTCGGCGCGACCCCCGCCCGCCCGCGCGGCCTGGTCCTCACCCAGCAGGAGAACGACCTCTGGGTGCTGTCCCTCTACGGATTCGGCCGCCCCCACCACCCGCCCACCGAAGCCGCCGAATTCCTGGAATTCGCAAGGGAATTGGCCACCGCCGACATGTGGGACGCGATCCGGCGGGCCGAACCGGTCACCGGAATCGCCTCGTTCGGCTATCCGCACTCGCTGCGCCGGCACTTCCAGCGGCTGCGCCGCCTCCCGGACGGGCTGATTTCCGTCGGCGACGCGCTGTGCAGCCTGAACCCGATCTACGGGGCCGGAATGACCGTCGCCGCACTGGAGGCCGCCGCCCTGCGGAACTGCCTCGCCGACGGCACCCGGGACCTCCCGCGGCGTTTCTACCGGTCCGCTGCGAAAGCCCTGCGGCTGTCCTGGCTGTTCGCCACCGCGGCCGACCGCGCCATGCCCCAAGTCCCGGGCACCCGCCCGGCGTTGGCCGCCCTGTTGGGGAAGTCCTTCGACGCCACGATGCGCGCCGCCGCCACCGACCCGAAGGTCGCGACGGCCGTCTGGAACGCCGTCAGCCTCACCGGTTCGCCCGCCGCGCTCGCCCGGCCGCACGTGCTGGCCGCGACGCTGCGCAACTGGCCCCGGGGGAAGGGCAGTTCCTGAGGCTACGGGACGTTCCAGGCGGCGAGGACCGGGCGGCCGTCCTCGATGGCGAGGGTGGTCAGGGAGCCCGGGTGCGGGTGGCCGAGCAGGGCGGCGGCGGACGGGTCGAGGCCGAGCCAGCGGACGGTGAGGATGCGGGCCAGGTGGCCGTGGGCGACGACGGCGACGTCGCCGTGGGCGAGCAGCGGGCGGATCCGCCGCAGCGCGGCGTCCGTGCGGGCGGCCACCTGGTGGAGGTCCTCGCCGGGGTGGTCGGCGTCGCCGGGGACGACGCCGTCCCGCCACAAGTCCCAGCCCGGGCGGGCCTGTTGGATCTGCTCGGCGGTCAGGCCCTCGTAGCCGCCGTAGTCCCACTCCAGCAGGTCGGGGTCGGCCTCGACGCCGGTCAGGCCGGCCAGTTCGGCGGTCCGCAGGGCGCGGCCGAGCGGGCTGCTGAGGACGGCGACGAGGCGGCGCTCGGCCAGTCGAGGGGCGAGCGCCCGGGCCGAGGCCTCGCCGGCCGCCGTCAGCGCAACGTCCGTCCGTCCGGCGTGCCGTCCGGAGCGGCTCCACTCGGTCTGGCCGTGCCTGATCACTGTCAACTCGCCCATGGCCGAGCAGGGTAGCGGACGATGCGACCGGCCGGCTGCGGGATGATCAGCGGGTGGATGAGGAATGCGTGGAGCTGGGACAGGTGACGGCGCCGTCCGGGGTGCTCGTCCTCGGGATGGCGTCGTGGATCGACTACTGGCCCGAGCTGGGGCAGCCGCTGTCCGTGCGGGCGGCCGCCGTGGCGGCCGCCGGCGGCGGGCACCTGTGGGACGGCGAGTGCGAGGCGATGGCCGTCCCGGCGGCGGCGGACCGGGCGTTGCGGGTGCGGGCGCGGACCGGGCTGTCCTGGTACACCGAGGAGCCGGTGATCGCGCAGTTGGACGTCGACCTCGCGCTGCCGTGGCGCGGGCCCGGCGACGCGCCGATTCCGCTCGGGGAGCTGCCGGTCGACCGCTGCGGCATGGTCCTCGGGGACGGCGTGGCACTCGACGCGTGGATCGGCCTGGAGGGCGAACCGGCCGACGGGCTCGCGGACGTCGGCTACTGGGGGCTCCACGCGGACGACGCGCACGCGCGGTTCGGCGGCGAGCGGGCGGCCGAGGGCGGGCCGTTCGTCCTGCGCGACCTGCCGGTGGCGGCGGCGCAGGCGCTCGCCGCCGAGATCGAGGTGTGGCGGGGCGGCCTGCGACGCGACGGGGTCGCGGTCTCGGTCGAGCCGCACACCGACTACCACCGCTTCCAGCAGACCGCCGCGAGCCACCCCCTGCTGGCCGGACCGATCGAGGTCGGCGGCTGCCGGATGCTGGGCATCGACTGGGAACCCGCCGACCACGCGATGACCCACCACGGCGGCCGCGACCTCGGCCAGGTCCACCCGGTCGCCCTCGCCCCGGACGCCACCGGCGGAACGATCCTGCGCTGGACGATCCCGCCGCCCGGGACCGAGAGCGCCTGACGGCGGGTCGGGCGGCGGTGGGTGGAGGGGCGCGGGGGCCGGCCGGCGGGCGGCAACTCCGGGGAAGCGGCGCGGAGTCGGGGCTGCTCGGTTAGGGTGGGGCAGCGTCGGGGCAGGGGTGGGAGGGGCGGGGGTCGGTGGTTCCGAGTACGGTGCAGCAGTTGGCCGTTCTGGTGGCGCTGGTGCTGCCGGGGATCTTCTACCAGGCCGTCTCCGACCGGCTGCGCGGGCCGCGGGCGTCTGAGCAGGAGCCGCAGAACCGGGCGTTGCGGGCGATCGCGATCAGCGGGCTGTTGGACGCGCTGTACGCGGTGGTCGCGGGCCCGTGGCTGGCGCGGCTGTTGAACGGCGGCGGGGGCGACGAAGGCGGGCCGCTGGCCGGGGTGCTGAAGCATCCGCGGCAGGCGGGCCTGGCGGTGCTGCTGCTGGTCGTGGTGGTGCCGTCGGCGCTGGCGTGGGCGGCGGCGGCCGTGCGCAGCCGCCGGGAGCGGGCGCACTACGAGCCGACCCCGACGGCGTGGGACTTCCTGTTCGCGGACCGGGAGCCGTGCTTCGTCCGGATCCGGCTCAAGGGCGGTCTGTGGGTGGGCGGTTGGCTGGGGTCGCGGTCGGCGGTGTCGGCGTTCCCGCAGCCGCAGGACATCTATCTGGAATCGCAGTGGCGGCTGGACGGCGACGGCGCGTTCCTCGCCCGGGTGGCGGGTAGCACCGGGGTGTACGTCAAGGGCAGCGAGATCGAGGTGCTGGAGCTGCTGGCGGCGCCGGTGCCGGCGGCACGGAGGGAGCAGGACGATGACAGCACGGGACGGCCGGAACGAGAAGCAGGGGCGCAGCGGTGACGACCTGTCGCTGGAGAGCCTGATCGAGGAGCCCCGCGTCGCCCGCCGGATCTTCCGGATCTCCGGCGACGCGGCGGAGCCCGAGCAGGGCCCCGAGGGCGGCTCGGGCACGGCGAAGAGCGAGCCCGAGCCGCCGGAGAACAGCGGCCCGCGGGCGTCCTGACCGAACGGCCCTCAGGGCCCGATGTGGACGTGCCCGGCCCACAAGTGCGGTGCGGGCAGCAGGCGTTGGCGCAGCTCGCGGACGGTGCGGTGGAGCGCCAGCGCCGGGTCGAACGGCCGGCCGCGCTCGGCGTCCGCGCGCAGGTCGGCGTAGAACTCGCCGGTCACGTGCTGCGCGACCCGGTCGGAGACCGACCACAGGGTGCCGATGACGTGGGTGAACCCGGCCAGCTGGAAGGACGGCGCGAGGTGCACCGCCTCGTCCGGCAGGTCGCTGCCGACCTGCGACGTCGAGCAGGCCGACAGGAAGGCCAGTTCGGCGTCGACCGGGCGGCGCGCGGAGATGTCGAGCGCGGTGAGCCGCCCGTCGTGCAGGATCAGCCCGCTGTTCGACGGGCTGTCGGGGTCGGTGAGGCCGTGGCAGCTGAAGTGCACCCAGGGGTGCCGGTACAGCTCCCGGCGGACCTGTTCGACGGTGGCCTGCGGGCCGTCCAGCCGCAGGCCGTCGGGGAACAGCTCGCTGACCAGCGCGGCCTCCGGTTCCGCGCCCGGCAGCGGCGGGCCGCCCGGCGTGTGCGCCAGCGAGACCACCAGCGGCGCGGGACGCCTGCGGGCGGCCGCGGCGGTGCGGCGGCGGGCCCTCAGCAGCGAGCGGACGGTCGGGGTGTAGGAGGACACCACCCGGTCCATCACCCAGGTGCCGGGAATGTTCCGGCCCTTGCCGACGGCGTGCAGCGGCAGGAACGCCAGCCGCCCGGTCGGGCACCACCACAGGCGCGGCCACTCCTCCCCGTCCAGCGGCGTGCCGCGCAGGCCGAGCCGGTTCAGCACGGGCGCGGCCAGGGCGTCCCACAGCCAGTCCAGGAGCCCGCGGTGCAGGGCCCGCAGTTCGGCGGCCCGGGCCGGCCCCTCGTCCCCGTAGGCGACGTCCACCCACTGCTCGGTGAAGGACTGCGCGGCCGCCGCGACGTCCTCCGGCGTGAGGTCCGGCAGCGGCACCACGTCCAGGCGCGGCTCGCGGCCGGGCGCGGCGGCCAGGATCAGGGCGTCCGAGCCGAACTCGCTGACGTTGACCACCACCACCGGGCCGCGGTCCGCCGCCGACAGCAGCTGACGGGTGGTCGGCGGCCGCAGGAAGTCGTCGAGGTCGGGCAACGTGCGGATCTCGTCGAGGAGTTGGTCCCACCGGCGGGACAGCGCGTGGCGCTCCTCCGCGTCGCGCAGGGCGGCGGCGGTGGGGTCGCCGGCGCCCTGGAGGAAGAACGCGTCGGCGGCGGACAGCGAGGCCAGCGGGTGCTCCTGGCTCAGCCGGTCCCGGATCTGCTCGAACTCGGCGGCGCGCGCCGGATCGAGCTCGCGCAGCCGCGACAGGTCGCCCTGGTTGTCCAGGCCCTGCGCCAGCAGCACGCCCCGGCCCTGTTCGAGCAGTGCCAGCGCCCGGGCCGGGTCGCCGGCCCGGATCGCCAACGCGGCCGCTGCACTGGCCAGGCCCCGGCCGGAACTCAGCCGGTCCTCCTGGTCGAGCCGCGCCAGCTGACGGGGCGCGACCACCGGCAGCAGCGCCACCGCGTGCGAGAAGCCCGCCAGTGCCTCCGCGAACCGGCCGGTCCGGGCGGCCAGCGCGCCCCACAGTCGGGCCGCCTGCAGACGGACGTGCGGCGGGAACGCCGGGTCCTCGGCGGTCTGCCGGATCAGCCGGGTCGCCTCGGCCAGATCGACCTGATCGCCGTGCGCGGCCCGCCGCACCTGCACCGTCACCAGCGCCCGCCGTGCCAGCGCGCAGACCGGGTCGGTGCTGCCGGGCTGCGCGCCGAGCGCCTCCCGGGCCGCCGCGGCGGCCTGCCGCCACACCCGCAGGGCGGGACGCTGCTCCAGCAGCTCGGCGAGCCCGACCCCGATGTCGGCGAAACGCGCCAGGGCGAGCGGGCGCAGCGGGTTCGACGGGTCGAACTGCCCGACCAGGTCCTCGAACCGGCGGTACGCCTCGACGGCGTCCGCGAGGTCCCCGGTCGCGCGGGCCTGCTGGTACCGCAGCAGCGCCAGGTTGAGCGCCGCCCGCTCGCGGGCCGGCGACATGCCGGGACCGTCCGCGGCCGCCTCGGCCAGCAGCGCGAACGCCCGCTCGCGCAGCGCGGCGTCCCCGGTCGTCACCGACAGGTCGAACTGCGCCATCGCGAGGTTGTTCAGCACCAGCGGGCGCTGCGCGGAGCCCGGACCGGTGTGCTCCAGGGCCGTGCCGAACACCTGCACCGCCTGGATCTCCCAGCTGCGGTCGCCGGTCCGGTTCGCCCGGTCGAGCAGGGCGACACCGAGGTTGGTCAGCGCCAGGCCCCGGTCGTCGTGGCGGTCCGGCGCGGCGGCGACGGCGCTGCGCAGGGTGGCGAGCGCGGCGTCCAGCTCCTCGGGCGAACCGGACTCGGCGGCCACCGACCACTCCAGGTAGCCGAGGTCGGCCAGCAGCGAGGCCCGCTCCGCGTGGTGCTCCGGCAGACCGGCCAGCGCCGCGCGGCAGCGCGCCATCGCCTCCACGCGCAGCCCCTGGTCCGGACGGTGGCCGTACAGGTTGGCCAGGCACGCCGCCAGACCGCCGAGCGCCGTCGGGTCGACCTGCGGCTCCGTCAGCGCGAGAGACTCGCGGTACCGCTCGACGGCCTGCTCCAGCAGCGCCGGGTCGCCGTGCAGGTGGAACCGCAGGCGCAGCACGCGGCCCAGCACGGACAGGCACTCGGCCCGGTGGTCGACCTCCCCGCCGGGCACCGCCACCGCCTCGGCGAGCAGCCGGTACGCCCGGTCGAGCGCGGCGGCGTCCGAGTGCGACCAGGCGACGGTGGCCAGCGCGTTGCCCAGCAGCGTGCTCGCCAGGATCCGCTGCGGATCGTCCGCGGCGGCCAGGTCCAGGGCCTCCTGGAGCGGCCCCGTCACCGTGGGCGCCAGCTCGCCGCCCTGGTCGGCGAGCCCGAGCACGGCGGCGCCCAACAGCGTCCGGTGCCGCACCCGGTCCGCCGGGGCGCACTGCCCGTCCGTCGCGACCGCCGCGGTCAGCAGCCGGATCCCCTCCCGGCGGTCGTCCGGGTCGCCGGTGTGCTCGCTGCGCCGCACCCGGTGGATGGCGAGCCGGGCTGCCAGCCCGGGCCGCAGGGGGGAGCCGGCCGGCAGCAGGGCGAGGGCGTGGGTCATCAGGGCGACGCCCCGCTGCCAGGTGTCCTCGTCCCAGCTGTCCGCGTCCTCCGGGGCGGCCCGGTCGGCCAGCGACAGGCCCAGGACGAAGCTCACCTCGGCCTCGAAGTCCCCTTCCGGGGAGGGGAGTTCGAGGCACTCCCGGTAGAGCTCCAGGGCCTCGTCGCGGTCGCCGGGCAGCGGGGAGTCGAGCAGCGCGTCGGCCAGGTGGCGCAGCGCCCGCGCGCGTTCGGCGGTGCGGTCGGGGTTCTCCGCCACCACCCGGCGCAGCAGCGCGACCGGTTCGGCGGACGGGTCGTCGCCGTCGGCCTCCGCCCGCAGGGCCAGCAGCTCCGCCAGCGCGGCCCCCCGTTCCAGCCGGCGCGCCGGGAGCTCGGGCGGCGTGGCGCGGTAGGCCTCGGTGGCCAGCGCGACGGCCTCCGCCAGGTCCTCCGGGCGGCGGTGGGCCAGATGGCGCAAGGCCAGGGCGCGGGAGAGGATCACCCGGGTTTCGGCGAACATCGGGCTGTCGGGCGGGGCGAGTTCGGCGGCCTCCCGCGCGGCGGCGAGTGCGATCGCGAGCTCGGCGGGGTCGGTCGTGGAGCCGAGCAGGGCGAGGCCGAGATTGTGCAGGTACTGGAGCCGGGCGCCGGGGGTGGGCGCGTCCGTGGCGGCCCGTCGGCACAGCGCGATGCCCTCGGCGAGGGAGTCCGCCGTGCCCTGGGCGATCAACGCCATGCCCAGGTGGCACATCCGCTCCGCGCAGGCGGCCCGCTCGGTCGGCTCCTGCGCGGCGGCGGGCTCGACCGCGCGCAGCGCCTCCCGCAGCAGCTCGACGGCCTCCGGCAGGCCGGTGCGGTCGCCGAACAGCACGGCGGCCTGGGCCAGCGCCAGCCCCAGTTCGAGCCGCAGCCAGGACTGCTGCGGATCGTCCGGCGGGCACAGCCGCAGCGCGGTGCGGATCTCCGCCGCGGCCTCCCGGACCGCCCCTTCGGCGATCGCGGCGTCCGACCAGAAGCGCAGCGCGGTGCCCAGGTTGCCGTGGCGGCGGGCCTGCTCGACGGCGGTGTCGGGCACGGCCGCGACGGCGGCGCGACCGGTCCGCACGGCCTCGGCGAGCGGCGCCGGGTCGCCCCGGTCGAGCCAGTCGTTGAGCTGGGCCACCGACAGCGCGGACAGCACCGTGCCGTGCAGGGGCGTGTCCGGCGGGCAGTCGGCGGCGGCGCGCCGCAGCAGCCGGACGGCGAGGGCCGGCGTGCCGGGGTGCCGCCACCGCTGGAAGGCCACCATCAGGGCCATCCCGGCGAAGTGCGCCCGCCCGACCTCGGGGGTGTGCCCGTCGTCCTCCCCGGCCGCCACCGCCAGCACCGGTGCGAGCTCGGGCGAGACGCGTTCGGGCAGGTGGCGGCGGACCACGAGCAGGCAGAGCAGCCCCTCGCCGAGCAGGCCCAGGTCGCGCGCGTCGCCCGCCGCGAACGCGAACAGGTCGCCGTAGCCGAGCAGGAAGGCGTGTTCGAGGGGGAGTTCGGTGCCGGGCGGCACCCCGCCGGCCCGGAGCACGGACGTCGCCCCGGCGGCCTCGGCGGTGTCGAACCAGGCGAGTTCGGCGGGGTCCTCGATCGCCGGGTCGAGGTGCGCGGAGATCAGGGCGAGTGCCTCGTCGGGAGTCACAGGCGGATGCTCTCCTCGGGGATGTCGTCCGCGAGCAGCAGGATCAGCTCGTCCCGGCTCGGGGCCGGCGCGCCCGCGCCCGTCGCGGCCGAGCCGAGCCGGGTGGCCTGGCGTTCGACCATCTCTTCGAGCAGGGTGCGGGCGTCGCGGGCGTTGGCGGGGTCGCCGCGCAGTTCGCGGCGGGTGAAGCGTTCGAGGAGGCGGTCGGTGACGGCGGGGTCGAGGCGGTAGGTGTGGCGTTCGGCCTCGCGGGCGACGATCTCGGTGAGTTCGCCGGGGTCGTACGGGTCGAATTCGAGGATGCGGGAGAAGCGGGAGCGCAGGCCCGGGTTGGAGTCGAGGAAGGCGCGCATCTCCTCGGTGTAGCCGGCGGCGATGACCACCGTGTCGTCGCGGTGGTCCTCCATCAGCTTGGTCAGCACGTCGATGGCTTCCTGGCCGAAGTCGCTGCCGCTACCGAAGCGCCGGGCCAGGCTGTACGCCTCGTCGATGAACAGCACGCCGCCGGCGGCCCGGTCGAACGCCTGGCGGGTCTTCTGCGCGGTGTGGCCGAGGTACTCGCCGACCAGGTCGCCGCGCGCGACCTCCACCACGTGGCCCTTCTTCAGCGCGCCGAGCCCGGCCAGGATCTGGCCGTACAGCCGGGCGACGGTGGTCTTCCCGGTGCCGGGCGGCCCGGAGAAGACCAGGTGGTGCGCCCGGGGCGGCGGCGGCAGGTCGGCGTCGGAGCGCCAGCGGGCCAGCCGGAGCAGGTCGACCTGGACGCCGACCTGCCGCTTCGCCTCGGTCAGGCCGATCATCTGCTGGAGTTCGGCGAGCGGGCCGGCCTCGGGCCGGAGGATGTCCTCGGCGGTGGCGCCGGTGCGGACGTTCTCCAGCTGGACGCGCTCGTTGGCGGCGATCGCCTCGCCCTCGCAGCCGGTGACCTCGACGTCCGTCAGCGAGCCGTACACGTCGTCCTCGATGCTGATGCCGTCGCTGCCGGCGCCGTGCACCCGGACCACGGTGAGGACCAGCTGGCTGGTGTTGCGGGCCCGGACGGCCCGGCCCCGGCTGGCGGAGATCTCCAGGCGGGTGATCTCCACGGCGGTGTTGCTGAGGGCGAGCAGCCCGACCTCGCCGGCCCTGGTCACCTTGCAGTCGCTCGCGGTGAGCTTGCTGTCGTCGCGGCAGTTCAGGCCGAACAGGCCGGCCCGCTCGACGGTGAGGTGCTCGACGGTGGCGCGGGCGCTGTTCTCCAGCAGCAGGCCCGAGCCGCTCATGTCGGCGACGACGGCGTCCTGCACGCGGACCGTCACGCCGGTGCCGAGCGCCCGGATGCCGTCGTGGCAGCGCTCCAGGCGCAGCTCGGAGAGTTCCACCACCGAGCCCTCCTGGATCTGGACGGCGCTCTCGGACTGGTCGTGGACCCGCAGCCGGGCGAAGGTGCCGCGGGCCTTGTGCACGGAGACGCCGGTGCCGCCGAACGCGACCGCGCAGTCCTCGACCACGGGGACGCCGCCGGAGGCGACGCCGATGCCCTGCCGTCCGGCGTTCTCGATCCGGCACCGCTCCAGCCGGCCCCGGCCCTGGTCCTCGACGACGACCCCGCTGTCGCGGCAGTGCGCGAACAGGCAGTCCCGGAACTTCGGGTCCGCGCCCCGGGCGATCAGCAGGCCGGTGGTGGCGCCGCTGACGGTGGTGTCCTGGACGGTGCCGCGCGACTGCCGGTCGAAGGCCAGGCCGGTGCCGTGCATCTCCTCGACCCGGCAGCCCAGCATCTGCACCTCGGCGTGGTCGCCGGCGGCGAGGGCCGCGTCGCCGAGGCCCCGGAACTCGCAGCCCCGGATCTCCACCGCCGAGCCGGTCACCTGGACGCCGCGGCCCCGGCTGTCCGTCACCGTGCAGTCCACCAGCCGGGCCTTCGCCCGGTCCCGCAGCGCCACCGCGTGCTCCCGCGCGGCGCGGAACACGGTGCTCTCGAACGTGCCGTTGGCGCCCAGGAGTTCGGTCAGGCCGCCGACGACCTCGCACTCCCGCAGGGTCAGCTCCGCGCCCTGCGCGGCCAGCAGCGCGTGCTGACCCGGCCCGTCGACCCGGCAGCGCCGCAGCTCCAACCGGCCGGTGACGTGCACGGCGACCGCGCCCCGGCCCTCCACCGTCACCGACTCGAAGGTGATGTCGCCCTCGCACTCCAGCGGGGACTGCTCGGGCGCCTCGATCACCACCTCGCCGCCGCCCTCCGCCGCGACCACCTCGACGGTGCCGGCCAGCGCCAGCGGCCCGGCCTGCCGGTAGCGGCCCGGCTCGACCACCAGGCGCAGCGGCCGGTCGCGCGGAGCGGCGCGCAGCGCCGACGCCAGGGTGCGGTGCGCGGAGCCCCGGCCCGATCCGACCCGGACGGTGACGGCCTCGCCGGCGACGGACTCGGCGCGCCGGGTCTGCCCCGGGGCGAGGTTCGCGCCGTACGGGGCCAGCGCGTCCGCCAACTGGGCGGGATAGACGGTCAGTCCGTGCATCCGGGCGTACGCGGCCGAGTGCAGCGGCAGCAGCTCGACGGCCTGCCCGTCGTCGAGCGGCGAGCGGAACGACCAGTGCGGCAGCGGCGCCGGGCGGGCCGCGCCCTCGTTGAGCCGGGCCACCACGAACGACAGCTCGATCTGCGCCGAACCGTTGGGGATGGTGCGCCGCACCGTCTCCAGCGAGGCGATGTCCGACCACGGCAGCGTCCGCTCCCGGCCGCCGACGGTCACCACCACGCCCCTGGTCCCCACCCGCAGCATGCAGATCCGCGACAGCCGCAGGATCGCCCGCCGCACGCCGAACGTGGCCGCGACGAGCAGCGCCGGCACGACCAGCACCGGCTGCCCGAAGAACGCGTCGAAGGAGCGCAACGCGAACAGCGAGGCCGCCGTCAGCACCAGCACCAGCATGCCCTGCATGCGCAGCAGAACCCGGGCCGGCCAGGACAGCAGCGCCCCCGCCGCGAACACCGAGGCCGTGCCCGGGCCGTCCGGCAGCCGGGTCGCGCCGCGCCACTTGTCCGCCGCCCGCGGGCCGAGCACCTCGTCCAGCCGCTCCATCGACACCGCCAGCGGCGCCAGGTCGAGCAGCACGCCCTGCCACGGCGCGGACCAGCGCAGCGGACCGCGACCCGTCAACCCCGCCGGGATGCCCTGCGAGGTGCGCACCATCAGCGCCGCCCGGAACTGCGGACCCTCGGACGCGGCCGGGCCGCCGCGCACCGGCAGCACGCAGATGCCGTCGATCGCGCCCCACGGCAGCCGCACCTTCCGCAGGCCGCCGCGCAGTTCGAGGTACCCGGGATCGGCCACCAGCGTGACCGGCGAGAAGGCCCGCAGGCCCTGCCCGACCAGCACCACCGCCCACACCGCCGCCGCCAGCAGGTCGACCACCGCCGGGACGGGCTCCGCCACCGCCCCGCCCAGCACGGGCAGCGCGCACCCGGTGAACGCCCCGAACGCGAACAGCGCGACGGCCGCCCGCAGGCGCCGGTACTGCGCCACCGACCGCAACCTGACCTGCCCCATCGCGCCCCCCGCGATCGTCGACTGCCCTTCGCCCCATCAAATCAGCGAACTCCGCCCGGGGGCACACGGTTTGACGATACTCACCGCCCGGGGGACGGCGTGTGGCGCTGCGCTGTGCAGGGCGGGAGGTTGGGAAGGGGACGGCGGCTGAGCTCGGTCGGGGGCGGTGTGTGGCGCTGCGCTGTGGGGGGCGGGCGGCGGGAGGTCGGGGACGGCGTGTGGCGCTGCGCTGTGGGGGGCGGGTGGCGGGAGGTCGGGGACGTGGCGGTGGTTCAGAGCAGGCGGCGGTAGACCCGGGAGCCGCGGGACGGGTCGAGTTCGGCGGCCCAGGGCGGGGGTGCGGCGGTCGGGGGGATCTCGGTGAAGGCGTGGCGGCGGAAGAGGGCGCCGTGGCCGGTGGTGGCGGCGAGGACGGTGCGCAGGCCGGTGCGGCGGGCGTGGGTGAGGGCGGCGGTGACGAGCAGCGAGCCCAGCCCGAGGCCCTGCCGGTCGGCGCGCACGCACAGGTTGTGCAGGACGCCGGTCGGCGGGTGGCCGGGGTGGTGGGGGAGCTGCCGCAGCGCGGCGCAGGCGTCCGGTTCGGCGCCCGCGCCGCGTACGACGAAGAAGGTGTCCGCGCTGCGCCGGTAGGCGTCCCGGGTGCGGGCCCGCAGCGTCCCGTCGCGCAGGAACGGCAGCGACAGGGCGTACAGCGCGTCGGCGTCCCGCAGGTCGGTGCGGACGGCGACGGGCCGGGCCGTCGCGGTGGCGGCGCTCATCGGGCCGGACGGGTGGTCACGGGGCGTCCCCCAGCAGCTGGTCGGTGGTGAGGACGACGGCGCAGGTGCCCGCCGCCCAGCGCAGCGCCTCGCGGTGGTGCTCGGCGGAGAAGTCGGCGACGGCGTCCGCGACCACGAACGCCTGGAGGTCGCGCTGCCAGGCGTCGGCGGCGGTCAGCTGGACGCCGATGTGCGCGTACACGCCGACGATCACCAGCTGGTCGCGGCCGAGCGCGGCGAGCTGCTCGGCGAGGTCGGTGCGGACGAACGCGCTGTACTTCCACTTGAGCACCGAGCGGTCGCCGGGCGCGGGCGCGGCGGGGGCGGCGATCGACTCGGCGCGCGGCTCGGCGGGCAGGCCCGGGCCCCAGAAGTCCCGTTGCAGGCCGCGCTGTTCGGCGCTCTGCCCGCCCCGCTGGTGGGAGTGGAACACCGGCATCCCGGCGTCCCGTGCCCAGCGCAGGATGCGGGCGGTGTGCGCCAGGACGGGCTCCAGCGGCGGCCCGGCGGGCGGGAAGGCGTCCAGGAAGTACTGCTGGAGGTCGTGCACCAGCAGCGCGGCCCGCGCCGGTTCGACCCGCCAGGGGACGCGGCGCGGCGGCAGCTCGGCGGCGAGCGGCAGCGGGTAGGGCTCGATGGCGGGCAGGGCCATGGCGCGGATCAGCCTTTCGGGTCGGGGGAGGGGCGGTGGGAGGGGCGGTGCGAGGCGGCGCGCAGGTCCTTCTTGCTGACCTTGCCGATGCCGGTGCCGGGGAACGCGTCGACGAACTCGACCCGGTCGGGCACCTTGTACTCGGCCAGCCCGGCGGCCCGGACGTACGCCTTCAGCTCGACGGGGCGGGGCCGTTCGGCGCCGGGGCGCAGGATCACGTACGCGCAGCTGCGCTCGCCCAGGTACGGGTCGGGCACCGCGACCACCGAGGCGTCGTGGACGGCGGGGTGGGCGAGCAGCACGTTCTCCACCTCCTCGGCGGCGACCTTCTCCCCGCCCCGGTTGATCTGGTCCTTCGCCCGGCCCTCCACCACCAGGTGCCCGGTGGGCAGGCGGCGCACCAGGTCGCCGGTGCGGTAGAAGCCGTCGGCGGTGAACGCGCGGGCGTTGTACTCGGGGGCCCGCCAGTAGCCGCGGACGGTGTACGGGCCGCGGGTCAGCAGGTGGCCGAGGACGCCGTCGGGCAGCTCGCGGTCCTGGTCGTCGACGACGCGGACCTCGTCGTCGGGCGAGATCGGCCGGCCCTGGGTGGTGCGGACGGTGTGCTCGTCGTCCTCCGGCCGGGTGTAGTTGACCAGGCCCTCGGCCATGCCGAAGACCTGCTGGAGCCGGCCGCCGCCGAGCGCCGGGCCGAGCCGCCGCGCCGCCTGTTCGCTGAGCTTCGCCCCGCCGACCTGGAGCAGCCGCAGGCTGGACAGGTCGTACCCGCCCGCCTCGGCGGCGCTCGCCCAGGCCAGTGCCAGCGGCGGCACCACGCCCGTCACGGTGACGCGTTCGCGGGCGATCAGGGCGAGCGCGGTCGCCGGGGACGGGTCGGGGGCGAGCACCACCCGGCCGCCCGTGAAGAAGGCGCCGAGCGTGCCCGGCGAGGACAGCGGGAAGTTGTGCGCCGCCGGCAGCGCGCACAAGTACACCGTGTCGGGGCCGAGTTCGCAGATCTCGGCGGACGCCCGGACGCTGTACAGGTAGTCGTCGTGGCAGCGCGGAATCAGCTTCGGCAGGCCGGTCGAGCCGCCCGACAGCTGGAGGAACGCCAGGTCGCCGGAGGCCGGCGGGTCCGCCACCGGCAGCGCCTCGGGTGCGCGCAGCGCCGCGAGCGGGGTGAACGGGCCCGCCTCGCCGACCACGAACACCTCCGGCGGCCGCGGCACCGAC
Source organism: Kitasatospora sp. NPDC004531 (assembly GCF_053602195.1). Lineage (NCBI taxonomy): Bacteria > Bacillati > Actinomycetota > Actinomycetes > Kitasatosporales > Streptomycetaceae > Kitasatospora > Kitasatospora sp. NPDC004531. Next base: position 20,615 of record NZ_JBSGDD010000098.1, read on the forward strand.
GCCCGCACCTGGCGGGCCAACTCCCGGTGGTCGAAGCCCTCGTGGCGGTCCGGCACGAACAGCGCCCGGGCCTCGGCGAAGGAGCAGAAGTAGGAGATCTCGGCGCGGCGGTGCGCGGGCAGCGCCATCACCGGCACCACCCCGGCCCGCAGCGCGCCGAAGAACACCTCGAAGAACTCGGCCACATTGGGCAGTTGGAGCACCACCCGGTCGCCCTTGCGCAGGCCGCGGGCCAGCAGGCCGGTCGCCAGGCGGTCGGCCCGGGCGTCCAGCTCGGCCCAACTCCACTGCTGCGCACGGTCGGTGACGGCGATCCGGTCGGGGGTGGCGGCGGCGTGCCGGCGGACCATCGCGTCCAGCGGCTCGCCCGTCCAGTAGCCGGCCGCCCGGTAGCGGGCGGCGACGTCCGCGGGGTACAGGCTGCTCATCGGGCGTCCTCCGGAGCGGGTGTGTCGGCCAGGCCGAGCGCGTCCAGGAGCGTGCGGAACTTGGCGGTGGTCTCGGCGAGTTCGCGCTCCGGGTCGGAGGCGGCGACCACGCCCGCGCCCGCGAACAGCCGCAGCCGGTCGCCGTCCGCCTCGGCGCAGCGCAGCGTCACCACCCACTCGCCGTCGCCGGAGGCGTCGCCCCAGCCGACCACGCCGGTGTACAGGCCCCGGTCGAACGGCTCCAGTTCGCCGATCGCCGCCCGTGCCGGGCCGGTCGGGGTGCCGCACACCGCCGGGGTCGGGTGCAGGGCGAGCGCCAACTCCAGGGCGCTGGTGGACGGTTCGCGCAGCAGGCCGGTCACGGTGCTGGACAGGTGCCACATCGCGGCGGTGCGCAGCAGGGTCGGCCGCGCGGGCGCCACCAGCTCGGCGCAGTACGGCGCGAGGGCCTCGCGCACCGCGTCCACCACGAACGCGTGCTCGGCCAAGTCCTTGGCGGAGCACAGTAGTTGCTCGGCGCGACGGCGGTCCTCGACCGGGTCGGCGCTGCGTGCCGCCGAGCCCGCCAGCGGGTTGGACACCACCCGTGCGCCGCGCCGCGACACCAGCAGCTCGGGGCTCGCGCCGACCAGCGTGGCGGAGCCGCCCGCCGGGACGGCGAAGGTGTAGCCGTGCGGGTCGCGGTGCAGCAGCCGGGCCGCCATCGCCGCCAGGTCCGCGCCGCCGGGCGCGGTCAGCTCCAGGGTGCGGGCCAGCACCACCTTCTCCAGCGGGGAGGCCCCGGCCAGGCGCCGCACCGCCCGCGCCACCGCCGACCGGTAGCCGTCCGGGTCCGGCACCGCCCGGCTGCGCCAGGCCCGGCCCGCCGGAGCCGCCGAAGGGCCCGGAGCGGTCACCGGCCCCGCGGTGCGCACCCGCTGCGGCACGAACAGCCGGGCGGGCGCGCCGGGCGCGAACGGTATCGCCCCGACCAGCAGCCGCTGCCCGCCGTCCGGCCGGGCCCCGGCCAGCACGCCGTCGGCCGCCGAGGGGTCCTCGACGGTGCGGTGCACGCCCTCGGCGAGCAGCGTCCGGGTCGGGGTGGCGAGCAGCGCCCGGTCCGGCCCGGGCCGGTAGGCGTCCAGCAGCGGGCTGCCGCTGGTGGCGGGCGGTCGAAGGTCGGAGGCGGTGGTCATGCTGCTCCGTTCCGCCGGCGCGGAGGTGCGCGCCGGCACGGCGGTGAGGTGACGGGAGGGGAGGCGGGAGGGCGCGACGGAGCGGCCCGGGGGCAGCCGGGCGCGCCGCGCGGCGGCGGGTCGGGGAAGCGGTGGGGGCGTCAGGCGTGCGGGGCCCGGCCGGGCCGGGGCCGGCAGGCGGGAAGGTCGGGGCGGCGGTCGTGCTCAGGCGCGCAGCGTCGCGCCGCCGTCTACGTACAGGTCGTGCATGGTGATGTGCCGGGCCCGGTCGCCCGCCAGGAAGGCGACGGCCTCGGCGACGTCCTCGGGCGCGCCGATCCGGCCGAGCGGGATGCCGACCCGGTAGCCCGCCAAGTCGCCGCGCAGGACGCGCAGTTCGGCGTCCGGGTCGGTCCACAGGCCGCGCTGCATGGCGGTGTCGGTGGAGCCGGGCGAGACCAGGTTGCAGCGCACCCCGGAGCCGGCCAGCTCCAGGCCCAGGCAGCGGGTGAACATCGCGGTGGCGGCCTTGGACGCGGCGTACGCGGCCATGCCGGTGCGCGGCACCCCGGCGGCGTTGGAGCCGACGGTGACGATCGAGCCCCGCCCCCGGTCGGCCATCCGGCGGCCGACGGCGCGGCAGGTGTGCAGCACGCCGGTGGTGTTGACGGCGAAGGTGTGCTGCCAGTCGGCGTCGGCGATCTCCAGCGCGGGCGCCGGCCGCAGCACGCCCGCGACGTTCACCAGCACCTCCACCGGGCCGAGCTCGTCCTCGACGGACGCCACCAGCGCCTGCACGGCCGCCGCGTCGGTGACGTCCAACTCCCGGACGCCGGACGCCCCGCCGCGCAGGTCGCAGCCCACCACGGTGGCCCCGCGCGCCGCCAGCAGCGCCGCGACCGCCGCGCCGATGCCCTGCGCGGCGCCCGTCACCAGCGCCACCCGGCCGCCGAAGCCGTCCCCGGTGTCGGGGGTGGCGGCGGCTGGGCTGCTGGCGGCGAACGGCATGGCGGGCTCCCGGGTACGCGGACGCGGCGGATCGAACGGCCCGCGCCCTGGTTAGGTCAGGCTAGCCTAACCTTCGCTCGGGCGGGAGTCCGGACCGACCGTCAACCATCGCGCCACCCCCACCTGGAGACTGGTCAACGGCCCGCCCGATGGCCAGCATGGGTACCCTTCCGCCCGCACCACCGCGCCCAGGAGGCCCCCGTGTCGCACGCCCCGCGCCGGCCGAGCCACTCCGCCGGCCCCACCGGCACCCCGCTGCTCGCCGACACCGTCGGAGCCAACCTCACCCGCACCGTCCGCGCCCACCCCGACCGCGAGGCGCTCGTCGAGTGCGCCACCGGCCGCCGCTGGACGTACGCCCAACTCGCCGCCGACGTCGACGCGGTGGCCCTCGGCCTGCGCGCCCGCGGCGTCGGCCGCGGCGACCGGGTCGGCATCTGGGCCCCCAACCGCGCCGAATGGACGCTCACCCAGTACGCCACCGCCCGGCTCGGCGCGATCCTGGTCACCGTCAACCCCGCCTACCGCTCGCACGAGCTGGAGTACGTCCTCAACCAGGCCGGCGTCCGACTGCTGGTCGCCGCAAGGGAGTTCAAGAGCTCCGACTACGCGTCCATGATCGAGGAGGTCCGCCCGCGCTGCGCCGGCCTCGCCGACGTGGTGCTGCTGGACGGCCCGGACTGGGAGCAGCTGCTGCTGGCGGGGCGGGCGGGCGACCCGGCGGTGCTGGAGGGCATCGAGCGGGAGCTGGCCGCCGACGACCCGATCAACATCCAGTACACCTCGGGCACCACCGGCTTCCCCAAGGGCGCCACCCTCTCGCACCGCAACATCCTCAACAACGGTTACTTCGTCGGAGAGTTGTGCGGCTACACCGAGCAGGACCGGATCTGCGTGCCGGTGCCGTTCTACCACTGCTTCGGGATGGTGATGGGCAACCTCGCCGCCACCTCGCACGGCGCCTGCACGGTCATCCCCGCCCCCGCGTTCGACGCCTCCGCCACCCTGACCGCCGTCGCCGCCGAGCAGTGCACCTCGCTGTACGGCGTGCCCACCATGTTCATCGCCGAACTCGCCGACCCGCACTTCGACGACCACGACCTGAGCAGCCTGCGCACCGGCATCATGGCCGGCGCGCCCTGCCCGATCGAGGTGATGAAGGACGTCATCGGCCGGATGGGCATGCGCGAGGTGTCCATCTGCTACGGCATGACCGAGACCTCGCCGGTCTCCACCCAGACCCGCGCCGACGACTCGATCGAACGCCGGGTCTCCACCGTCGGCCGGGTCGGACCGCACCTGGAGGTCAAGGTCGTCGACCCCGCCACCGGACGGACCGTGCCGCGCGGCGAGACCGGCGAACTGTGCACCCGCGGCTACTCGGTGATGCTCGGCTACTGGGCGCAGCCCGAGCAGACCGCCGAGGCGATCGACGCCGACGGCTGGATGCACACCGGCGACCTCGCCGTGATGGACGAGGACGGCTACCTGTCCGTCACCGGCCGCAGCAAGGACATGGTGATCCGCGGCGGCGAGAACCTCTACCCCCGGGAGATCGAGGAGTTCCTGTACACCCACCCCGACGTGCTCGACGTCCAGGTGATCGGCGTCCCCGACGAGAAGTACGGCGAGGAGCTGATGGCCTGGGTGCGGATGCGCGAAGGCGCCCGCCCGCTCACGGCGGAGGCGGTGCGCGCGTACTGCGCCGGCCGGCTCGCCCACTTCAAGATCCCGCGCTACGTGCACGTGGTGGACGAGTTCCCGATGACCGTCACCGGCAAGATCCGCAAGGTCGAGATGCGCGAACAGGCCGCCCGGCTGCTGCACCGCGGCTGACGGCGCGCGGGAAGGGGCGGTCCGGCCGGCGAAGTACAAGGGCACTCACCCACCGGACCGC
>NZ_JBSGDD010000099.1:0-25016 GCF_053602195.1 Kitasatospora sp. NPDC004531
GGGGGGGGTGGGGGGGGGGGCGAGGCGGCCGGCGGCGCGGGCTGACCATCCTGGCCACCGCGCTGGTCGACACCGGCTCGCGGATGGACGAGGTGATCTTCGAGGAGTTCAAGGGCACCGGCAACATGGAGCTCAAGCTCGACCGGAAGCTCTCCGACAAGCGCATCTTCCCCTCCGTCGACGTGGACGCCTCCGGCACCCGCAAGGAGGAGATCCTGCTCGGCCACGAGGAGCTGGCGATCGTCTGGAAGCTCCGCCGGGTGCTGCACGCGCTCGACTCGCAGCAGGCGATCGAGCTGCTGCTGGACAAGATGAAGCAGACCAAGTCGAACGCCGAGTTCCTGATGCAGATCGCCAAGAACACCCCGGGTTCCGGCGACTGACCCTGGCAGGACAAGCCCGAGAGACCCCGTACCGCTCCGCGCGGTGCGGGGTCTCAGGCTTTTCTCAGGCGGCTCCGGGTTCGGCCCTACTGGTGCGTCACTTATGCTCGAAAGGTCGCACTGCAGGCGAAATGAGGCGATATGGGCGAACACCGCAAGGGCCGTACCCGGCGTCGGCGCGGGCTGCGGATCGCGCTGGTCGCGCTGGCCGCCGTGGTGCTGGTGACGGCCGGGCTCGGCGGGCTCGCCTACTGGAAGCTGAACCGGAACCTGCACGGCGTCGACATCTCCGGGCAGCTGGGCAGTGCCCGTCCGCCCGCGTCCACCGACGGCTCGTTCAACCTGCTGGTGCTCGGCTCCGACTCGCGGGCCGGGGCCAACGGCGGCCTGGCGGGCGGCGACACCGGGGACACCGCCCGCTCCGACACCGCGATGGTGGTGCACATCAACCAGTCGCACACCGCGGCCTCGGTGGTCTCGATACCGCGCGACACCCTGGTGGCCCGTCCGGCCTGCACCGGCGTGGACGGCACGCAGGTCGCGGCGGCCCGCAGCGCGATGTACAACTCGGCGTTCGAGATCGGCGGCCCGGCCTGCGCGGTGAAGACCACCGAACAGCTCACCGGGATGCGGATGGACCATTTCGTGGAGGTGGACTTCGCCGGCTTCGCCTCGTTGATCGACGCGATCGGCGGGGTGGACGTCACCACCACGGTGCCGATAAGCGACCAGGACAGCGGGCTGCACCTGGCGGCCGGAACCCACCACCTGGGCGGGCAGCAGGCGCTGGCGTTCGTCCGCACCCGGCACGGCGTCGGCGACGGCAGCGACCTGGGGCGGATCGAGCTGCAGAAGGAGATGGTGCGGGCCATCCTCGGCCGGGTCGGCTCGCTGGGGCTCGGCTCCAATCCGGTGGCGATGTGGAACCTCGGCGACAAGCTGACCAAGTCGCTCACCACCGACTCCGAGCTGGCCTCGGTGAGTTCCCTGGTGGGCCTGGCGCAGTCGCTGAAGCAGATCGGCCCGGACCAGCTGACCATGGTCACGCTGCCGGTCGGCTACGCCCCCAGCGACCCGAACCGGGTGCTGCCGAAGAACCCGGACGCCCAGCGGCTGTGGGCCGCGCTGCGGGCCGACCAGCCGGTGCCGACCTCCGTGGTCTCCGAGCAGCCGAGCAACCCGGCCCAGAGCTCGCCCTCCGCGACGCCCGGCGCGGCGGCCGGCCGCGGAGGTGCGGAATAGCGCGGTCCGCCTCCCGGTTTGGGAAGAAGCGGGCAGTGCTGGCACACTGGTCCGTCGGTCCCGGTTCACGTGCGGATGTCCATGTCCGCCGACCCGGTGCCCTCCCGATCAGCTAGGAGAATCCGTTGAAGTCCAACGTTCACCCGGAGTACGTGGTCACCAAGGTGACCTGCACCTGCGGCAACGAGTTCACCACTCGCTCGACCGAGACCAGCGGTGAGATCCGCGCCGAGGTCTGCTCGAACTGCCACCCGTTCTACACCGGCAAGCAGAAGATTCTGGACACCGGTGGCCGCGTGGCCCGCTTCGAGGCGCGCTTCGGCAAGAAGCTCTCCGGCAACAAGTCGGCCTAGCGCTTCCACGGCGCCGGTCTCGGGCGTCCTCGTGTACTCACGGGGGCGTCCGGGCCGGCGCCGTTCGCGTCTCTCCCCTCGCACCACCCCCTGTTCGGCACTCACGGAAGTAGGACCACCCGATGTTCGAGGCAGTCGAAGAGCTCCTCGTCGAGCACGCCGACCTCGAAAAGAGGCTGGCCGATCCGTCCGTGCACGCCGACCAGGCGAACGCGCGCAAGCTGGCCAAGCGGTACGCCGAGCTGACCCCGATCACCCGGACCTACCTGGCCTGGAAGCAGGCCGGCGAGGACATCGCCGCCGCGCGCGAACTCGCCGCCGAGGACCCGGACTTCATCGCCGAGGCGAAGGCGTCGGAGGCCCACCAGGCGGAGCTCACCGAGGAGCTGCGGCTGCTGCTGGTGCCGCGCGACCCGAGCGACGACAAGGACGTCATCCTGGAGGTCAAGGCGGGCGAGGGCGGCGAGGAGTCCGCGCTGTTCGCCGGCGACCTGCTGCGGATGTACCTGCGGTACGCGGAGCGGGTCGGCTGGAAGACCGAGATCATCGACGCCAACGAGTCCGACCTCGGCGGCTACAAGGACGTCTCGGTGGCCGTGAAGACCAAGGGCAACGCGGAGCCCGGCCACGGCGTCTGGGCGCTGCTGAAGTACGAGGGCGGCGTGCACCGGGTGCAGCGGGTGCCCGCGACCGAGTCGCAGGGCCGCATCCACACCTCCGCCGCGGGCGTGCTGGTCACCCCGGAGGCCGAGGAGGTCGAGGTGGAGATCCACGCCAACGACCTGCGGATCGACGTGTACCGCTCCTCCGGCCCGGGCGGGCAGTCGGTCAACACCACCGACTCCGCGGTCCGGATCACCCACCTGCCGACCGGTATCGTGGCGTCCTGCCAGAACGAGAAGAGCCAGCTCCAGAACAAGGAGCAGGCGATGCGCATCCTGCGTTCGCGGCTGCTGGCCGCCGCGCAGGAGGAGGCCGAGCGGGAGGCGTCCGACGCCCGCCGCAGCCAGGTCCGCACGGTCGACCGCTCCGAGCGCATCCGGACGTACAACTTCCCGGAGAACCGCATCTCCGACCACCGCACCGGCTTCAAGTCGTACAACCTGGACCAGGTGCTGGACGGCGACCTGAACGCGGTGATCCAGTCCTGTGTGGACGCCGACGCCGCGGCCAAGCTGGCCGCCGCGCAGGAGAACTGAGCCTAAGGGGCCCGAGGGATGAACCTGCTGCTCGCCGAGGTGGCCCAGGCCACCCAGCGCCTGGCCGCGGCCGGCGTGCCCTCGCCGCGCTTCGACGCGGAGGAGCTGGCCGCGCACATCCACGGCGTGAAGCGCAGCCAGCTGCACACCGTGCCGGACGGCGACTTCGACGCCCGCTACTGGGAGGCGGTCTCCCGCCGTGAGCAGCGCGAGCCGCTCCAGCACATCACCGGGCGGGCGTTCTTCCGCTACCTCGAACTGGAGGTCGGCCCCGGGGTGTTCGTGCCCCGGCCGGAGACCGAGACGGTGGTCGAGTGGGCGATAGAGGCGGTCCGCGCGATGGACGTCGCCGAGCCGCTGGTGGTCGACCTGTGCACCGGCTCCGGGGCGATCGCGCTGGCCCTCGCCCAGGAGCTGCCGCGCTCCACGGTGCACGCGTTCGAGCTCGACGAGGGCGCGCTCGCCTACACCCGCCGCAACGTCGAGGCCAGCCCCGACCGGGCCCGCATCCACCTGCACCAGGGCGACGCCACCAAGGCGTTCGCCGACGACCGGTCCTGGGACGGCCGGTTCGACCTGGTGATCAGCAACCCGCCGTACATCCCGCTCACCGAGTGGGAGTACGTGGCCCCCGAGGCCCGCGACCACGACCCGCAGATGTCGCTGTTCTCCGGCGAGGACGGCCTGGACACCATCCGCGGCATCGAGCGGGTCGCCGCCCGGCTGCTGCGGCCCGGCGGCGCGGTGGTGATCGAGCACGCGGACACCCAGGGCGGCCAGGTCCCGTGGATCTTCCGCGAGGAGGGCGGCTGGACGGACGCCGCCGACCACCGGGACCTCAACAACCGGCCGCGCTTCACAACGGCCCGAAGGGCCTCGTTGTGAGCGTCAAGGGCTTCGCTGTGACCACCGGGTGCGGCACGGCGGCCCGAGCGGGCGGTGCGACCACCACTGATTCCACCGAGAGGGGATTGCTCCGATGAGCCGCCGATACGACTGCTCCGACGTCCAGGACCGCGCCAGCGGGCTGCGTGAGGCCGCCACGGCGATCCGCCGCGGGGAGCTGGTGGTGGTGCCGACCGACACGCTGTACGGGATCGCGGCGGACGCGTTCTCGCCGGAGGCGGTGGGCGCGCTGCTGGCGGCCAAGGGGCGCGGGCGGAACATGCCCTCGCCGGTGCTGGTCGGCTCGCCGACCACCCTGCACGGGCTGGTCACCGACTTCTCCGAGCAGGCCTGGGAGCTGGTGGACGCGTTCTGGCCGGGCGGCCTGACCCTGGTGGCCCGCCACCAGCCGTCGCTGCGCTGGGACCTGGGCGAGACCCGGGGCACCGTCGCCGTCCGAATGCCGCTGCACCCGGTCGCGCTGGAGCTGCTGAACGCCACCGGCCCGCTCGCGGTGTCCTCCGCCAACAAGACCGGCGGCCCGTCCCCGTCCACCTGCGACGCGGCCGAGGCGCAACTCGGCGACGCGGTGTCGATCTACCTCGACGGCGGGACGGCCGACCACGCCACGGCCTCCACCATCGTCGACGTCACCGGCAAGGTGCCGGTGGTGCTGCGGGCGGGCGCGATCAGCGTCGAGCAGCTGAGGGAGGTCGCTCCGGACGTCGAGGCCGGCAGTTGACCGCCGCCGCCCCGTTGTACGGAGCGGGGAGCGCCCTGGCGCCGTTCCCGGCGTCCGGGCCGCTCCCGCTGGACACCTTCAAGATCCTCTTCGTCTGCACCGGCAACATCTGCCGCTCGCCGATCGCCGAGCGGCTGGCCCGGCTGGAGCTGGACTCCCGCCTTGGCGCCCCGGTGGGCCGCCGGATCGTGGTGGAGAGCGCCGGCACCTGGGGCCACGAGGGCGCCCCGATGGAGGCGCACGCGGCCACCGTGCTCGGGGAGTACGGCGCGGACAGCGCCGGTTTCGCCGGGCGGGAGCTGCTCGACGAACACGTGATCGACGCCGACCTGGTGCTGACCGCGACCCTGGACCACCGCGCGCAGGTGATCTCCATGGGCCACGCGGCGGGTCTGCGCACCTTCACGCTGAAGGAGTTCACCCGTCTGGTGCAAAGGGTCGACCCGCGGACCCTGCCGGACCCCAGGGAGGGCGCGCGGCTGACCGAACGCGCCCGCGCGCTGGTCCGCTCGGCCGCCGCCCTGCGCGGCTGGCTGCTGGCCGCCTCGCCGGAATCGGACGAGCTGAGGGACCCCTACGGGGCGCCGATCGGCATGTTCCGCAACTGCGGCGAGGAGATATTCGACGCGCTGGACCCGGTGGTGACCGCACTGACCGGCGTGGACCGCTGAGTTGAGCGCCCTCCACTAAAGTTTCGGTGGAGAATTCGTGAAGGCCATGTGCTCAGGCGATGCAGACGGCGGGCGACGGCCGAAAGGCGCAGTCCCGCGCGTGGGGGCGGGCCCGGCGCCGGGGGCCGACCTAGGCTGGAGGGATCCGCCCGCACCGCAGCCCTGGAGCGCAGCATGACGGTCGCCGATGCCCGACAGACCCACTGGCAGGCCGCCGAGGCCCTGCGCACGGCGGACCCGCTGATCGCCGACCTGCTCACCGCCGAGGACGAGCGCCGGGCCGAGTCCCTGCAACTGCTGGCCGGCGAGAACCTGGCCACCCCCGCCGTGCTGGCCGCGCTGGCCGGCCCGCTGGTCGACAAGTACGCCGAGGGCTACCCCGGCCGCCGCCACCACACCGGCTGCGCACCCGCCGACACCGTGGAGCTGCTGGCCGTCGACCGGGCCCGCGAACTGTTCGCCGCCCGGCACGCCAACGTCCAGCCCCGGTCGGCGACTTCGGCCGTGCTGGCGGCCTACGCGGCGCTGCTGCGGCCGGGCGACGCGGTGCTGGCGATGTCGCTGGAGCACGGCGGCCACCTGAGCGCCGGGTCGCGGGCCAACTTCTCCGGGCGCTGGTTCCAGTTCCACGGCTACGGGGTGCGCGAGGAGGACGGCCTGATCGACCTCGACCAGGTCCGCCGGCTGGCCCACGAGCACCGTCCCAAGGCGATCGTCGCGGGCGGCATCTCCTACCCCCGGCACATCGAGTGGGCGGCCTTCCGGGAGATCGCCGACGAGGTGGACGCCTACCTGATCGCCACCGCCGGGCAGAGCGCCGGACTGGTCGCGGCCGGCCTGGCGCCCTCGCCGGTGCCGTACGCGGACGTCACCGTGGTGGCCACCCACAAGCTGCTGCGCGGCCCGCGCGGCGGGCTGCTGCTGTGCGGGGAGGAGCTGGCCGACCGGATCGACCGGGCGGTGTTCCCGTTCTGCCAGGGCGGGGCGGCGATGAACGAGGTGGCCGCCAAGGCGGTGGCGCTGGCCCAGGCCGGCACCCCCGGCTTCGCCGAGTACGCCCGCCGGGCGGTGGCCGGGGCGCGGGCGCTGGCCGCCGCGCTGGCCGCCGCCGGGGCCGCGCCGCTCACCGGCGGCACCGACACCCACCTGGTGACCGCCGAGGTCGGCAGCCTCGGACTGACCGGCGTGGAGGCCGAACGCCGGTGCGCCGCAGCGGGGTTGATGCTCGGCCGGTGCGCCGTGCCGTACGACCCGGCGCCGCCCACCGAGACCTCCGGGATCCGGCTGGGCACCGGTGCCTGCGCCGCCCAGGGGATGGCGGAGTCCGAGCTCGGCGAGGTCGGCGAGCTGCTCGGACGGGTGCTCGCCGGAGCCGATCCGGCCGCGGTGCGGGGCCGGGTCCGGGAGCTCGCGCTGGCGTTCGCCGGGCGCCGCTGAACGATCCCCGGCCGCGGAGGCAACCGCGATGCGGGGGCTGGGCGTCGGAGTCAATAAGGTGTGCACCGTGGCGACGCACCTCGAACCCCGAACCTGCGCGGGAGTACCCTGCGTACTCGTCCGTCGGACCGTGACCCTGGAGGCCAGTGGTGCGTGAGTATCTGCTGGTCCTGTTCGTCTCGGCGGCGGTGACCTACCTGCTGGTCAGCCCGGTGCGGAAGTTCGCGATCGCGGCGGGCGCGATGCCCGCGGTCCGGGCGCGTGACGTGCACCGCGAACCGACCCCCCGCCTCGGCGGCATCGCGATGTTCGGCGGCCTGCTGGCCGGCCTGCTGGCGGCGTCCCAACTCACCAACCTGGGGCGGCTGTTCGTTCAGAGCGCGGACGTCAAGGCGCTGCTGTCCGGGGCCGGGATCATGTTCGTGCTGGGCGTCCTGGACGACAAGTGGGGCGTGGACGCGCTGGTGAAGCTCGGCGGTCAGATGATCGCGGCCGGCGTGATGGTCTGGCAGGGCGTCACGGTGATCTCCATCCCGGTGCCCGGCTACGGCACGGTCACCTTCACCCCCACCCAGGGCATGCTGATCTCGGTCACCCTGGTGGTCGTGATGGTGAACGCGGTGAACTTCATCGACGGCCTGGACGGCCTGGCCGCGGGCATGGTGTGCATCGCCGCGATCGCGTTCTTCCTGTACTCCTACCGGCTCTGGCTCGGCTACGGGGTCAACGACGCCGCCCCGGCCGCGCTGTTCACCGCCGTGCTGATCGGCATGTGCCTGGGCTTCCTGCCGCACAACCTGCACCCGGCGCGGATCTTCATGGGCGACTCCGGCTCGATGATGCTGGGCCTGATGCTGGCCGTCGCCGCGATCTCCATCACCGGCCGCGTCGACCCCGACCTGGTCTCCTCCCGGACCGGCTCGCAGACCATCGCGGTGCACGCCCTGGTGCCGATCTACATCCCGCTGATCCTGCCGCTGACGGTGATCGCGCTGCCGCTGGCCGACCTGCTGCTGGCCGTGGTGCGCCGCACCTGGGCGGGCAAGTCGCCGTTCGCGGCGGACAAGCAGCACCTGCACCACCGACTGCTGGAGGTCGGTCACTCGCACAGCCGAGCGGTGCTCATCATGTACTTCTGGGCCGCGCTGATCGCCTTCGGCACCGTCGCGGTGTCGGTCACCAACACCGGTCGTACGGTCATCCTGACCATGGCGGGCCTGTGCCTGGTGGGCCTCGCGGTGCTGCTGATGCCGCGCTTCAAGCCGCGCGCCCCGAAGGCCGTACAGCCGTTCGTCCCGCCGCGCTACCGCAGCCGCGGCCTGCGGGCCCGGGCCGCCGCCAAGGCCGCCGCGAGGACGTCGGCGAAGGAGGGTTCGCAGGAGGACCCCGAGGGGCCCGCGATGGCCGAGCTGTCGGCCGAGGACAAGGCGCTGCTGGGGCGGATCGGGACGGGTGCGACGGCCTCCGGCCGGCGGGGGGAGCGGCAGGACTGACGGGTCGTCAACTATCGTTCAGCCGTTCGGTGGCACCCGTTCGGCGGCACTCGTGGGCCGATGGTGTGACAGGTGCCACACGTTCATGGTAAAGCTCTCATCAAATAGTTTGTGATACCGTTCACGAGTACCGAGAACACGCCGAAAGACCTGACAGGTGGAGGACTTCCGTCCCTGGTCGGTCTCCCTCGACGGGCTCGCCCTCAACGGCGGTCCGCGGCGTGGTCCTCGCCCAACGTACTTCCGCCCTTGCCGCCGACATGCCGCCGGAGCTGCCGCCATGCCGTCCCACGACGCCCGGATCCTCCGTGGCGCCGCAATTCCCACTGCGGCCGCCGGAGTGATCGCCATGGCGATCTCCTTCGCCGTCGCCCAGGGGAAGGGCCTGGTCGGCGCACTGCTCGCGACCGTGGTGGTGCTGGGCTTCTTCAGCTTCGGCCAACTCGCGCTCGACCGTCTGACCCGCGGCAACCCGCAGATGATGATGGCGGCCGCGCTGCTGGTCTACACGACCCAGATCGTCGCGATCGGCATCCTGCTGGCGGTGGCCAAGCACCTGACCTTCATCGACCGCAAGGTCTTCGGGTTCACCCTGCTGGGGCTCGCCATCATCTGGACGGCGTTCCAGGTCAGGGGCGCACTGAAGGCGAAGATCTATTACGTGGAACCCGACGGCAAGCCGAAATCAGGGCGTCAACCGTGAGCGGGGCACACTGTCCCCCTCGCGAGGGGGGCGGTGTTTATGCCCTCCTGACGGGCTGCTATCGTCCGTCCCAACGGCGGAGTACGGGAAGCGGCCAGGTCCCTCCGAGAATCGGACGGATCGCCCCCCGGCTCCACGAAGCTTTCGAAGATCCCGTGGCGGGGATATGCGCCGCGTCGGGTCCGCGAGAAATCCAACTAGTTCCAGTGCCGCACCGTGGCCGCAGGCCGCGCCGACACACCGAGGTTGCCGTAACCATGCGTCAGAACGAAGGAGTCTGTGGTGGGTGCTGACGTCCAGCTCGCCTCCGAGGCCAATTGCCACTTCGGCTCCGGCTGCGGCTTCCCCGCCCCCGGCCTGAACGAGTTCGACTTCAAGCCGATCTTCACGATCGGCAGCATCGAGTTCAACAAGCCGATGCTGCTGTCGATCATCTGTGCGCTGCTGGTGGTGGGCTTCTTCTGGGCCGCGTTCGCCAAGCCCAAGCTGCTCCCGGGCAAGCTCCAGCTGGTCGGCGAGATCGGGTACGACTTCGTCAAGCGGAGCATCGTGCTCGAGACGATCGGCAAAAAGGGCGAGAAGTACGTCCCGATGCTGGTCTCGATGTTCTTCTTCGTGTGGATCATGAACATCATGTCCATCATCCCGTTCGCGCAGTTCCCGGTGGCGTCCAAGATCGCCTTCCCGGCCGGCCTCGCGCTCGTGGTGTGGATCACCTACATGACGCTGACCTTCAAGAAGCACGGCTTCGTCGGCGGTATGAAGAACCTCTGCTGGCCGTCGGGCATTCCCGGCTGGGTCATGTTCATCCTGGTGCCGATCGAGTTCTTCTCGAACATCTTCGTGCGCCCCTTCACCCTCGCGGTCCGAGCCTTCGCCAACATGTTCGCCGGTCACCTGCTGATCGTCGTCTTCTCGGTGGCCTCGTGGTACCTGCTCAGCCCCACCATCGGCGCCCTGTACGGCTCCGTGTCCTTCGTGGTGGCCGTCGGTCTGACCGCCTTCGAGCTGCTGGTGCAGTTCCTGCAGGCGTACATCTTCGTGATGCTCGCCAGCAGCTACATCGCCGGTGCCCTGGAAGAGGCGCACTGAGCCCCGCGGCCCCGGCCGCGCCCTTGAACTCCCGGTGGCCAACACCCACCGGTATCCCATCCCCGCAAAGGATTAGCTGAGATGTCCGCTCTCGCTGAGGTTTCCGGTTCCGTCGCTTCCATCGGCTACGGCCTCGCCGCCATCGGCCCCGGCATCGGCGTCGGTCTGATCTTCGGTAACGGCGTGCAGGCGATGGCCCGTCAGCCCGAGGCTGCCGGCCTGATCCGCTCCAACATGTTCATCGGCTTCGCCCTGACCGAGGCCCTCGCCCTGATCGGCATCGTCATGCCGTTCGTCTACGGCCAGTGAGCCAGGCGCACCGGTAGTCAATTCCGACGAAAGGTTCTGATATGACCCCCGAGGTTCTCCTCGCGGCTGAAGAGAAGATGAACCCTCTTCTCCCCGCGTGGCCCGAGGTCATCATCGGCCTGCTCTGCTTCTTCATCGTCTTCGGTCTTCTCGGCAAGAAGCTCCTCCCCAGCATCGAGAAGGTGCTGGAGGAGCGCCGCGACGCCATCGAAGGCGGCATGAAGCGCGCGGAGACCGCTCAGGCCGAGGCCCAGGCCCTGCTTGAGCAGTACCGTGCCGAGCTGGCCGAGGCGCGTCACGAAGCGGCTCGGATCACCGAGCACGCCCGTGAGCAGGGTGCTGTCCTGATCGCCGAGATGCGCGAGGAGGGCCAGCGCCAGCGCGAGGCCATCGTCGCCGCCGGCCACGCGCAGATCGACGCCGACAAGAAGCAGGCGACCGCCGCCCTGCGTCAGGACGTGGGCTCGCTGGCCTCCCAGCTGGCCTCCCGCATCGTCGGTGAGTCCCTGGAGGACCACGCCCGCCAGAGCGGTGTCATCGACCGCTTCCTGGACGAGCTGGAGTCCAAGGCCGCCGCTGCCCAGGGTGCGTCCAAGTGATCGGCGCGAGCCGCGAGGCCCTCGCCGCCGGTCGCGAGAACCTGGAGAGCCTGACCGACAACACCTCGGTGGACGCGGCCAAGCTCGCCGAGGAACTCGCCGCCGTCACCGCGCTGCTGGACCGCGAGGTCTCGCTGCGCCGCGTGCTGACCGACCCCTCGCGGTCCGGTCAGGACAAGGCCCAGCTGGTCTCCTCGCTGCTGGCCGGTCAGGTCTCCGGCGAGACCGTCGACCTGGTCTCCGGCCTGGTGCGCTCGCGCTGGTCCGGTTCGCGTGACCTGGCCGACGCGGCCGAGCAGCTGACCTCGTACGCCGAGGTCATCGCCGCCGACAAGGCCGGCGCGCTGGACGACGTCGAGGACGAGCTGTTCCGCTTCGGCCGCGTGGTGGCGGGCTCGCACGAGCTGCGCGCCGCGCTGACCGAGCCGAAGGCCGACACCGCCGCCAAGACGGCGCTGATCCGCAAGCTCCTCGGCGGCAAGGCCAACGCGGGCACCGTCCGCCTGGTCACCAGCCTGGTCACCGTCCCCCGGGGTCGTAGCCTGGAGGGTGGCCTGGAGTCCTACTCCAAGCTCGCCGCCTCCCGGCGTGGCCGCGTGGTGGCGCAGGTCACCAGCGCCGTGCCGCTGTCGGACCGCCAGAAGGAGCGGCTCGCCGCTGCCCTGGCCGGCCTGCACGGCCGCCCGGTCCACCTGAACATCGACGTGGACCCCGAGGTCCAGGGCGGTGTCCGGGTGCAGATCGGCGACGAGGTCATCGACGGCACGGTCGCGAGCCGCCTCGAAGGCGCTCGTCAGGGCCTCGAAGGCTGAGCACCAGCACTATCCGACCCTCGGTCGGGCGTCGGTCCACACCAGGTGGGCCGGCAAAACGTACGGCCGGTTCACCCGACCCGGCCGAGAGTCGAGCACTTGCGGCCCTCAATGGCGGGCCGAGGATCGCAAACTAGGAGAGCAGGGAAGCCTGATGGCGGAGCTTACGATCCGTCCGGAGGAGATCCGGGACGCGCTGGCCGACTTTGTCCAGTCGTACCAGCCGGACGCCGCTTCTGTGGAAGAGGTCGGCAAGGTCACTGACGCTGCGGACGGCATCGCGCATGTCGAGGGCCTGCCCTCGGTCATGGCGAACGAGCTGCTGAAGTTCGAGGACGGCACGCTCGGCCTCGCGCTGAACCTCGACACCCGCGAGATCGGTGTCGTCATCCTCGGTGAGTTCGGCGGCATCGAAGAGGGCCAGACCGTGCGCCGCACCGGCGAGGTCCTCTCGGTTCCGGTCGGCGACGGCTACCTCGGCCGCGTCGTGGACCCGCTGGGCAACCCGATCGACGGCCTGGGCGACATCGCCTCCACCGGCCGTCGCGCCCTGGAGCTGCAGGCCCCCGGCGTCATGGCCCGCAAGTCGGTCAAGCAGCCGCTGCAGACCGGCATCAAGGCCATCGACGCGATGACCCCGATCGGCCGCGGCCAGCGCCAGCTGATCATCGGTGACCGTCAGACCGGCAAGACCGCCGTCGCCGTCGACACCATCATCAACCAGCGCGACAACTGGCGTTCGGGCGACCCGGAGAAGCAGGTCCGCTGCATCTACGTCGCCGTGGGCCAGAAGGGCTCCACCATCGCGTCCGTCCGCGGCGCCCTGGAGGAGGCCGGCGCGCTGGAGTACACCACCATCGTGGCTGCTCCCGCCTCCGACCCGGCCGGCTTCAAGTACCTCGCCCCGTACACCGGTTCGGCCATCGGCCAGGAGTGGATGTACGACGGCAAGCACGTCCTGATCATCTTCGACGACCTGTCGAAGCAGGCCGAGGCCTACCGCTCCGTCTCCCTGCTGCTGCGCCGCCCGCCGGGCCGCGAGGCCTACCCGGGTGACGTCTTCTACCTGCACTCCCGCCTGCTGGAGCGCTGCGCCAAGCTGAACGACGCCCTCGGCGGCGGCTCGATGACCGGTCTGCCGATCATCGAGACCAAGGCCAACGACGTCTCGGCGTACATCCCGACCAACGTCATCTCCATCACCGACGGCCAGTGCTTCCTGGAGTCCGACCTGTTCAACGCCGGCATCCGCCCGGCCGTGAACGTCGGTATCTCGGTCTCCCGCGTCGGTGGCTCCGCCCAGATCAAGGCCATGCGCTCGGTCGCCGGCCGTCTGCGCCTGGACCTGGCCCAGTACCGCGAGCTGGAGGCGTTCGCCGCCTTCGGTTCCGACCTGGACGCGGCCTCCAAGGCCCAGCTGGAGCGCGGCGCCCGCATGGTGGAGCTGCTGAAGCAGGGTCAGTACCAGCCGTTCCCGGTCGAGGAGCAGGTCGTCTCGATCTGGGCCGGCACCACCGGTCAGCTGGACGACGTCCCGGTCGCCGACATCCGCCGCTTCGAGCGCGAGTTCCTGGACCACGTGCGCCTGGAGCACAAGGGCATCCTGGCCGGCATCGTCGAGACCGGCCTGCTGGAGCAGGGCACCATCGACGCGCTGACCTCGGCCATCACCGGCTTCAAGCAGGGCTTCACCACCGCGGACGGCAAGCTGCTGTCTGAGCAGGCCTGAGTCCGGTAGCGAGGGAAAGGACGTAACGACCCATGGGAGCACAGCTTCGGGTCTACAAGCGCCGCATCCGCTCCGTCACCGCGACGAAGAAGATCACCAAGGCGATGGAGATGATCTCCGCGTCGCGCATCGTCAAGGCGCAGCGCGCGGTGGCCGCCTCCACTCCGTACGCCGATGAGCTCACCCGTGCGGTGACCGCGGTGGCCACCCGGTCCAACGCGAAGCACCCGCTGACCACCGAGAACCCGAACGCCACCCGTGCCGCCGTGCTGCTGATCACGGCGGACCGCGGTCTGGCGGGCGGTTACTCGACCAACGCCATCAAGCAGGCTCTGGCGATCTCCGCCAAGCTCCGCGAAGAGGGCAAGGAAGTGGTCACGTACATCGTCGGCCGCAAGGGCGTCGGGTACTACGGCTTCCGGAACCTGCCGGTCGCGAACTCGTGGACGGGCTTCTCGGACAAGCCGACCTACGGGGACGCGAAGGCGATCGCGGCGGACCTCATCGAGGCCTTCACCGCGGAGACCGGTGGCGTGGACGAGCTGCACCTGGTGTCGACCGAGTTCGTGTCGATGCTGACGCAGACCGCCGTGGACGCTCGGCTGCTGCCGCTGAAGCTCGACGAGGTCGAGCTCAGCGACAAGTCGCCCGCGAAGAACCAGATCTTCCCGCTGTACGACTTCGAGCCGTCGGCGGAGGGCGTCCTCGACGCGCTGCTGCCGCGGTACGTCGAGAGCCGGATCTACAACGCTCTCCTGCAGTCGGCCGCCTCCGAGCACGCCGCCCGTCGGCGTGCGATGAAGAGCGCGACGGACAACGCCGGCGAGCTCATCAAGTCGCTCACGCGGCTTGCCAACTCGGCCCGTCAGGCCGAGATCACCCAGGAAATCAGCGAGATCGTCGGTGGCGCCAACGCGCTGGCCGACGCTAGCGCGGGGAGCGAATGACTATGACCACCACTGTTGAGACCACGGCGACGGGCCGCGTCGCGCGGGTCATCGGCCCGGTCGTCGACGTGGAGTTCCCCGTCGACGCGATTCCGGACATGTTCAATGCCCTGCACGTCGAGGTGGACAACCCCGACGGCTCCGGCAAGAAGACCCTGACCCTTGAGGTTGCCCAGCACCTCGGCGACGGCCTGGTCCGCGGCATCTCGATGCAGCCGACCGACGGCCTGGTCCGCGGCTCGCAGGTCACCGACACCGGTGCGGCGATCTCCGTCCCGGTCGGCCAGATCACCAAGGGCAAGGTCTTCAACGCGCTCGGCGAGGTGCTGAACGTCGACAAGGCCGAGTTCGAGGCCTCCGTCGAGGTCAAGTGGCCGATCCACCGCAAGGCCCCGAACTTCTCCGAGCTCGAGTCGAAGACCGAGATGTTCGAGACCGGCATCAAGGTCATCGACCTGCTCACCCCGTACGTCCAGGGTGGCAAGATCGGTCTGTTCGGTGGTGCCGGTGTCGGCAAGACCGTTCTGATCCAGGAGATGATCTACCGCGTCGCCGAGAACTTCGGTGGTGTGTCGGTGTTCGCCGGTGTCGGTGAGCGCACCCGTGAGGGCAACGACCTCATCGACGAGATGGTCGACTCGGGCGTTCTGGACAAGACCGCGCTGGTCTTCGGCCAGATGGACGAGCCGCCGGGCACCCGTCTGCGCGTCGCGCTCTCCGCGCTGACCATGGCGGAGTACTTCCGCGACGTCGAGAAGCAGGACGTGCTCCTCTTCATCGACAACATCTTCCGGTTCACCCAGGCCGGTTCCGAGGTGTCGACCCTGCTCGGCCGCATGCCCTCCGCGGTGGGCTACCAGCCGAACCTGGCCGACGAGATGGGCCTCCTGCAGGAGCGCATCACCTCGACCCGCGGTCACTCGATCACCTCGATGCAGGCGATCTACGTCCCCGCGGACGACCTGACCGACCCGGCGCCGGCCACCACCTTCGCCCACCTGGACGCGACCACCGTTCTGTCGCGCCCGATCTCGGAGAAGGGCATCTACCCGGCCGTCGACCCGCTGGACTCCACGTCCCGCATCCTCGACCCGCGGTACATCGCGCAGAGCCACTACGACACGGCCATCCGTATCAAGGGCATCCTGCAGAAGTACAAGGACCTGCAGGACATCATCGCGATCCTCGGTATCGACGAGCTGTCCGAGGAAGACAAGATCACGGTGCAGCGTGCCCGCCGCATCGAGCGCTTCCTCTCGCAGAACACCTACGTGGCGAAGCAGTTCACCGGTGTCGAGGGCTCGACCGTCCCGCTGTCGGAGACCATCGAGGCCTTCAACGCGATCGCGGACGGCAAGTACGACCACGTCCCGGAGCAGGCCTTCTTCATGTGCGGTGGCATCGACGACCTCGAGCGCAACGCCGCCGAGCTGCTGAAGAAGTAACCGCAGACCGGTCGCACGGCAGACCCAACCGTTGAGGGGTGGTTCCCGGCTCTCGTCGGGGGCCACCCCTCAACGCTGGATCTGCTGTGATCCCGGTCATTTACGGGCCCTTGGTTTCGTTCCGGGGGCGCGTGCCCGTTATTCTTACCGAAACTGTCGAGCTCGACGCCCCATCGCCCGGGCGGCCGAGACCCGGCAAGAGCCAAGGAGCCC
Source organism: Kitasatospora sp. NPDC004531 (assembly GCF_053602195.1). Lineage (NCBI taxonomy): Bacteria > Bacillati > Actinomycetota > Actinomycetes > Kitasatosporales > Streptomycetaceae > Kitasatospora > Kitasatospora sp. NPDC004531. The sequence goes on from NZ_JBSGDD010000099.1 coordinate 16,255, forward strand.
ACGTTGGCTGAGCTGCACGTCGAGCTGGTCGCAGCCGACCGCAAGGTGTGGTCCGGTGCGGCCACCATCGTTGTTGCCCGTACGGCCTCCGGTGACACCGGCATCATGCCGGGCCACACCCCGGTGCTGAGCGTGCTGGAGACCGGCCCGGTCACCATCCGCACCGTCTCCGAGGGCACCATCGTCGCCGCGGTGCACGGTGGCTTCATCTCGTTCGCCGACAACAAGCTGTCGATCCTCGCCGAGATCGCCGAGCTGGCCGACGAGATCGACGTCGCCCGCGCCGAGCGCGCGCTGGAGAACGCCAAGAACGAGGCGGACGCCCACGCCGAGCGTCGCGCCGAGGTCCGACTGATCGCCGCCGGCGGTCTCAAGTCGCACCACTGAGCCCGGTCTCAGCGACGGTCCCGGGGACGCCTCGAGCGTGTCCTCGGGACTGTCGTATCAGTTGGTAGGAATGGGCGGCCGTGTCTGGCCGCCAACGGGGATGAAGGCAGCGAGGAGGTAGGTGAGCGTGGTCCTCGCCCTTGTGGTGTGCGCGTCGGTGGTGGTCCTCGCCGTCGCGGGCCTGGTCGGCTTCGCGGTACGCCGCCGCCTCATCCAGCGGGTGGGCGGCACCTTCGACTGCTCCTACCGCTTGAAAATGCCGGCCGACGCCTCCACGCAGCCGGATCTCGACGAGAACGGCCAACCCACCTCGGCCCCGGTCCCACAGACCGACGGCAAGGGGTGGGTTTTTGGTATCGGCCGGTACAGCGGCGACTCCATCGAGTGGTTCCGGGTGTTCTCCTACGCGCCCCGGCCGCGACGGGTCCTGCCGCGCACCGAGATCGAGGTGCTGGGCCGCCGCTACCCGCAGGGGCAGGAGGAACTCGCCCTGCTCTCCGGCTCGGTGGTGCTGCGCTGCCTGCACCGGGGCGCGCCGCTGGAGCTCGCGATGAGCGACGACGCGCTGACCGGGTTCCTGGCCTGGCTGGAGGCGGCGCCGCCCGGGCAGAGGGTCAACGTCGCGTAGCGACGAGACCCTCGGGGTGGGGGTCCCCCCGGCCGAAGGCTGGGGGAGGTCAACGTCGCCTGAGTGGTGCGGGTTTGGGCGTGTGATCGGTGCGGCCAGGGCGTGACGCGGCTCGCGTCCACCCGCTTCGACGTGCGCGCTAGGCTGCGGGCATGGTGAACCTGACGCGCATCTACACCCGGACCGGGGACGACGGCACGACCGCGCTCGGCGACATGAGCCGGACCACCAAGACCGATCCGCGGCTGATCGCGTACGCCGACACCAACGAGGCCAACGCGGCGATCGGCGTGGCGCTGGCCGCCGGGGAGCTGGACGGCGAGCTGGTGACGGTGCTGACCCGGATCCAGAACGACCTGTTCGACGTGGGTGCGGACCTGGCGACGCCGATCGTCGAGAACCCCCAGTACCCGCCGCTGCGGGTCGAGCAGTCGTACGTCGACCGGCTGGAGGGGGACTGCGACCGGTTCCTCGCGGAGCTGGAGAAGCTGCGCAGCTTCATCCTGCCCGGCGGCACCCCCGGCGCCGCGTACCTGCACCTGGCGTGCACCGTGGTGCGGCGGGCCGAGCGGGCCACCTGGGCGGCGATCGAGGTGCACGGGGACAGCGTCAACCCGCTGACCGCGAAGTACCTGAACAGGTTGTCCGACCTGCTGTTCATCCTGGCCCGCACCGCCAACAAGGAGCGCGGCGACGTGCTCTGGGTGCCCGGCGAGAACCGCTGACGCCCGGCTACTTCGGCCGCTTGGGGAAGAGCGTGTAACTGGCGGCGATCGCCAGGTTGATCGCGACCACCACGGCCATCCGCGGGTACCAGGAATCCAGCGCCGAGGTGCGCGCCGCGTCGCCGACCAGCCACTGGACGGCAGCCACCAGCGCCACCGTGATCGCCGCGGCCAGCAGTGTCAGCAGGAACGCGCCCCACTCGTAACGGGCGCGCGGCGCACCGTACTTGGGCGGGCCGGCCGGCTTCGGGCCGCCGGCCAGCCGGTGCGCGGCGTGGCCGTCGGCCCAGCGGACCATGCGGTGGCCCCAGGCGATCGAGAAGCCGACGTACGCGGCGGCCAGGCCGTGCGTCCAGTCGGCCGTGGCGCCGCCGCGCAGGTCGGCGACGGTGGCGCCGAGGATCACCAGATCGACCACCGGCAGCAGTGCCAGCAGTGCCAGGCCGGTGCGGCGCAGGCGCAGCCAGTAGCGGGCCAGCAGCCCCGCCGCCAGTACCACCCAGAAGCCGGCCTCGCCGGCCACGATCAGGGAAACCATGCTTCGATCCTCCCCGCGTGCGGGCGCGCGGTCATCGTCCGGGCAGGGGAGCGGCACGTCAGCCGTTCGTCGGACGGCGGGTCCTCCGAGCGGTCGTTCCGGCGGGCGGGAAGGAGTGCTGGGATGGGTCGGGTGAGACTCTCCGAGCGCGGGCAGGACGCGGCCATCGCCCTGGCCGGGCTGCTCGGCGGCCTGCTGCTGATCACCGTCGGCGCGTACTCCGCCGGCCCCGGGCTGCCCTGGTGGGCGCCGGTGCCGCCGCTGGTGGTGATGTCCGCCCTGGCGCTGGTGCGGCGCCGCCGGACGGTGTGGACGGTCAGCGTCGGCGGCGTGGTGTTCGGCGTCGGCGTGTACCTCGGCGCGCTGGTGCCGACGATGCTGCTGTACACCGACCTGCTGTACGCGGCCGTGCTGTACGGCCCGGCGCGGATGAGCCGCGTCCTGCAGCTGTCCGGTGCCGCTACCACCGCGGTGCTGACGGGCCTGACGTGGAAGTACGCCTCGATGCCGGAGGCGCTGCTGGTCGCGGTGTTCTGCGGGCTGATCTTCCTCTCCCCGGTGTGGACGGCCGACCTGCTGCGCCGGCACCGGGAGGTCGCGGAGACGGAGCGGCTGCGCGCCGAACAGATCGCGCTGCTCGCCGAGATGGACCGGCGGGGCGCGGTGGTCGCCGAACGGTCGCGAATGGCACGGGAGTTGCACGATGTGATCGCCAACCACCTGTCGGCGATCGCGATCCACGCCACCGGCGCGCAGGCGGTGGCCCGCCGCCAGTCGCGGGCGGCCGACGAGCCCCTGGTGGAGGCGCTCGCGGTGATCCGGGAGAACAGCGTGCAGGGCCTCGCCGAGATGCGCCGGATGATCGGCCTGCTGCGCGAGGCCACCCCCGAAGAGCCGTACGCGGCACCGCGGTTGGCGGCCGTGGACGTCCTGCTGGAGCAGGCCGGGGCGGCCGGCCGGTCGGCCGGGTTGCGGTTCGAGGCGGAGCAGCTCGGCGAGCCGGGCGAGCTGCCCGCACCGGTCGAACTGGCCGCGTACCGGATCGTCCAGGAGTCGCTGACCAACGCCGTCAAGCACGCCGCGCCCGGGCCGGTCCGGCTGTGCATCCGGTACGGGGAGCGGGAGTTGGAGATCACCGTGGAGTCCCGGTACCGGGAGGGCGAGGGCCGGGCGGTGCCCGGGGCGCGGGCCGGGCTGGTCGGCATGGGCGAGCGGGCCCAGCTGCTCGGCGGGGAGTTCACCGCCGGGCCGGACGGGCAGACGTGGCGGGTCCGGGCGGTGCTGCCGCGGGCGGCGGGCGGGGAGCGGGAATGACGACGATCCGGGTCCTGGTGGCCGAGGACCAGGCGGCCGTCCGGGCGGCGCTGGTGATGATCCTGCGGGCGGAGGACGACCTGCTGGTGGTCGGCGAGGCCGCGGACGGCGAGGAGGCCGTGCGGATGGCGTTGGAGCTGCGGCCCGACGTCGTCCTGATGGACGTGCAGATGCCCCGGCTGGACGGCGTCGCCGCGACCCGCCGGGTGGTCGAGGCCGGGGCCGCGCAGGTGCTCGTGCTCACCACCTTCGACCTGGACGAGTACGTGTGGGGCGCGCTGCGGGCGGGCGCCGCGGGCTTCCTGCTCAAGGACCTGGAGGCGCAGACCCTGGTCGAGGGCATCCGCACCGTCGCGCGCGGCGACGGCATGCTCGCCCCGTCCGTCACCCGCCGGCTGATCGCCTCCTTCGCCCGGCCCGAGGCGCCGGCGGCCGGCCCCGACTCGCTGGACGGGCTGACGCCCAAGGAGCGCGAGGTGTTCGGATGCCTCGGCGCGGGCATGTCGAACGCGGAGATCGCGCGGCGGCTCGGGACGGTGGAGGCCACCACCAAGACGCACGTCAGCCGGATCCTGGCGAAGCTCGGGCTGCGCAGCCGGGTGCAGGCGGCGATCCTGGCGCAGGAATGGGGAGTGGCCCCTCCGGGGGACGGCCCGGCCTGAGGACGGAGTGGCGCGGGGGACCGGTGTGGCGGGAGGAGTGGGCAGGGGTGTGTGGGAGGGGTGCAGATCACACCCCTTCCGGTGCAGATCACACTGCCGGAAGGCACCACGGCGGGCGTGCTCCTACTAGAGTCCCGCGCAGAGCGATGTGGCTCCCGTCGGGCGGTCGGTGCCGCCCGGGTGCGGCGAGCCGCTCGGCGTGCCCCCGGGAGGACCAGATGACCGCACGATGAAGCCCGCACCCTCCGGGTGAGTTTGCTCACGGAGCACCCCGCAGACGGGTGATTTGGGCGGCAATCGAGCGTAGGTACCAGGCGCTCCTGCGTATATTCCCTCGGACGGGTGAAGTTGAGGGACAGTCCGCCGGGTGACAGCAACCTGCGGAACTGGTTGGCCGTCAGATTCAGGAAAGGACCGGTGCACAACCGGACCGAAACGTGGCGCGGTCGATCCCTGGGGTACGGGACGGACGGCAGGCGCGACGCGGCGGAGAACAACGCACACGGCAGAGGAGGAGGACAGCGTGCGCATCACCGGCGACCACACCGGACTGGCCATCGAAGGGCGCCTCGACGTGCGCAGCGCCGCCGACGCCAGAGCGCTGCTGCACGCCGCGGTCGACGGCGGCGAGGGCGATCTCGTCCTCGACCTCGGGCGGCTGGAATCCTGGGACGCGACCGGCCTCGGCGTCATCATGGGCACCCACCGCCGGGCCGGGCGGGTCGGGCGGCGGCTGGTGCTGCGGGACGTGCCGGTGCAGCTGCAGCGGCTGCTGGTGGCGACCCGCCTGCACCGGATCCTGGCGGTGGAGGGGGCGGTCCAGGACCCGGTGGGGACGACGCTGCCGGCGATGGGCTGAGAGAGGCGCCCCCACGCGCCCCCGGTCGTGCTCCCCCTTGTTCTCCGCTCCACCCGGTGTGTTGATCCGGTCCGGTCATGTGGGAAAGTCTCCGGTCAGGTGTCCGAATGGCGGGGAGCAGTGACGTGGGTCAGCCGAGTGGGATACGCCCGCGGGGTGGGGAACTGGTCAGCGGTGAGCGGCTGGTGGTGGTCGGGGGGCCCGAGGGGTCGGAGGCGCGGCGCTGTCCGGACGAGTGGCTGCCGCAGCCGCGACGGATTCGCGGGTTGGTGCAGGCGCGGCCGGAGTTGGGGCCCAGTGCGGCGGTGGGTCCGCTCGCACTCGGGGCCGGGCCGGGGGACCTGCCGCTGCTGGACCGGGACGGCGACATCGCGGCCGTGCTGGGGCAGCTCCAGGAGGGCCGGTCGGTGCGGCTGGTCGGGCAGGCCGGTTCGGGGCGGTCCGCGTTGCTGGCGGCGGTCGCCGAGGCGGCGGGGGAGCTGGCGCCGGACGGCGTGGTGCGGCTGAGCGGCTACCGCCGGACGTCCGCCGACCTGCTGCAGGACCTGTTCGCGGTGACCCATCAGGCGCCGGACTTCCGCCCCGACCGGGAGCAGCTGGTCGAACTGCTGGCCGGGGTGGCCGCGGTGGTGGTGATCGACGACGTGGAGCCGTCCGGGGAGGAGCTGGAGGGCCTGCTGGCGCTGGCCCCCGAGTGCGCGTTCCTGGTGAGCACCGCGCCGGACGCGCCGCCGTCGCTGCCCGGTTCGCGGTTGCGGGACCACCTGGTGGCGGGCCTGTCGCGGCCGGCGTGTCTGACGCTGGCGGCTCGGCTGGCGGGGCGTCAGCTGGACGAGGCCGAGCGGGCGTGGGCGGTGGACCTGTGGTTCGAGTCGGAGGGCCTGCCGCTGCGCTTCGTCCGCGCGGCGGCGCTGCTGCGGCAGCGGGACGTCGCGGTGGACGCGCTGGTCGCCGCGCAGGAGGACCGGCGGAGCGTCTTCGGTTCCGTGCAGGAGTACGAACTCCCCAGTGACCCGGCCGAGTTGGAGGCCGAACTGCGGGCCGGGGTGCCGTTGCCGTCGGTGGGGGAGAGCGCCGCGCCGGCCCGGCTGCTGCTGCGCGGGCTGAGCGAGCCGGCCCGGCGGGTGCTGCGGCTGGCGCTGGCGCTGGACGGGGAGTGCCCGACCGCACCGCACCTGCCCGCGCTGATCGACGTCGGCCTCGGCGAGAGTGCGCTGCAGGAACTGGTCGACAACGGCCTGGCGGTGTCGGTGGGCGGCCACCACCGGCTCGCCGAAGGGGTGGTGGCGGCGCTGCTGCCCGAGACGGAGGCGGACGCGGAGGGGCAGCCCGCGCCGTTCGCGCCCGGCGGGGTCGCGCACGGCGCGGCCGAACACCTGGCCTGGTGGGTCGGGCACGCCTCGGTGAGCACCCGTCAGGTCGCCGCCGAGGCCGAGGTGATCCTCGCGGTGCTGCACGCCGAACGGGACGCCGACCGCCCCGAGCAGGTGCTGCGGCTGGCCCGGGCCGCCGCGCCGGTGCTGGCGCTGTCGCTGCGCTGGGGTGCCTGGGAGCGGTGCCTGCAGCTCGGCCTGGAGGCCGCCCGGACGGCCGGCGGGAGCGCCGAACAGGCCTGGTTCCACCACGAGTTGGGCGTGTACGCGCTGTGCGTCGGCAACGCGCAGCGGGCGGCCGCCGAGCTGGAGACGGCGCTCGCGCTGCGCGGCGCCTCCGGCGACCAGCGCGGCGGCGCGGCCGGGCGGCGGATGCTCGACCTGATCCGGCTGGACGAGACGGCGGCGCTCACCGTCGGCGACGCCCAGCCGGACCGCGGGCGGCGCACCATCCGCGCGATCGCCCAGGTGCCGGCCCGGCTGCGCAAGCGGGCGCCCGCCGGGGCCCGGAAGACCGTGCTGGCGGCGAGCGCCGCCGTGATGGCGCTCGGCGTGCTCGGCACCGCGATCGGCGTGGCCGTCAGCGGCGAGGACGCCCCGGCGGGCAAGCAGCCCGGCAGCTCCGCGGACGACGTCACCCCGGAGCCGACCGCCAGCAGCAGTCCGCGGCCCAGCAGCAGCCCCCGGGCGACGGCGAGCGACAGCGCGACGCCGTCGCAGAGCCCGTCGGAGTCGGCGAGCAGCAGCCCGTCCGGCAGCCACCGGGCCAGTGGCAGCCCGAGCAGCAGCAAGCCCGCGGCGACCACGAGCACCACCAAGTCCACGCCGCCGCAGTCGAGTTCGGCCCCGCCGCCGAGCACGTCGACCCGGCCGTCGAACTCCTCGCCGCCGCCGAGCAGCGAGCCGCCGAGCTCCCCGCCGCCCAGCAGCGAGTCGCCGACGAGCCCGCCGGGTTAGACGTTGAGCCGGAGCTGGAGCCGGCAGCCGCCCGGGCGGTTGTCGGTGTCCACGGTGAGCGGCACCGGGTGGCCCGGGGAGGCGGTGAAGCGGTCGTTGGGGAGCGCGCCGCCGCACTGGGTGACGTCGCCGTTGCCGGCGTACCGGATGTCGAGGCTGACGGACGGGGTGTTCTCGACGAGGAAGGTGAGCAGGCAGCCGCCCGGGCGGCTGTCGGTGTCGATGCGGATCGACGGGCCGAGGACGTGCGCCGAGGGCGAGGCCGGCATCCGGTAGTCGCCCTGGTTGTCGCACTGGCCCGGGCCGGTGCCGTGGAGGGTCGTCCAGGCGTACCGCACGGAGGCGGAGCCCAGCTGGTTCTGCGGGTCGAACAGGCCGAGGGCGAGGTGGCAGCCGCCCGGGCGGTCGTCGGTGTCGAGGACGATCTCGTCGGTCCACTCGCCGTTGGGGTGCCACTGCTCGCCCTGGCGTCCGCCGCACTGGCCCGGATCGCCCTCCGGGTCGAACCGGATGCCGAGCGCGGCCTGGCCGAACAGCGCGGCCTGCGTGGGCGGCGCGGGAAGGACGGCCGCGACGGCGGTCGTCGCGACGGCGGCGGCGAGCGGGGCGAACCTGCGGATGACGTGGTGCATGTGACGGCTCCCTTCGGTGGGGCCTCGCGGCCCTTTGCCGTTCAGGGAATCCGGCAGCCCGGGCGGGCCCGACCGACACGCGGATCCCGGGCGGGCAGATCCACTGGAAGGGTTCAGGCGCGGAGCTGCTCCGGGTCCAGCCTGCCGTTCTCGACGTGCTCGGCGATGACGCGCCAGGCGGGGACGGCGAGCATGGCGGCGACCAGGTCGCCGGGGGCGGCCGGACCGAGCAGGTCGCCGGTGAGACGGCGGGCCGGGACGAACGACACGCCGCGGTCGGCCAACCAGGCCTGGGCGGCGGCGAAGCCGTGCTCGGCGTGCACCCGGCGCAGCGGGCCGAGCCAGCCCTCGCGCCACCAGGCGGCGCGTTCGGCGTCGGGGACTTCGGCGAAGGTCGGGGCAAGGGCCTCGGCCAGCCGGCGGGCGTGGCCGGCCTCGTCGCCGGACAGGTGCGGGTACTCGGCGGCGAAGTGCTGCCACTCCGTCCCGGCGGGCACGCCGTCCGGGCCGAACGGCTCCTGGGTGCCGCCGGCGGCGTGGACGGCCCGCAGTACCTCGTGGCGCGGGGGAGACTCGGGCGAGCGGGTGGGTGCGAAACCGGGGGCGCGGGGAACTGCGCGACAAGCGCTAGTCACGTCCGCAAGGTCGCGATCACGTGCAGGTCATTGTCCTGCGTCGCGATCTTGC
>NZ_JBSGDD010000100.1:0-24771 GCF_053602195.1 Kitasatospora sp. NPDC004531
AGAACGGCGGCGTACTCATCTCTGTACCTCCCGGAAGATCACCCGACAACCGGGGCCACCCTATGCAGCCATGATCCGCCCGGCGCGTGCGGAACTCCCGGCGCCGCGCCGGCGCCCGCCCGTACGGCCGGCCGGGCCCGTGCCGCCCGGGCCCGCCGGCCCGCCGCCAGGTCGAGCCGGAACTCGCCGGTCGCCGGGTCGAGCACCCACTGATCGGCGGGGTCGACGTCCGGCTGCCCCGCGTGGTCCGAGCGGTGTCCGCTGTTCATCCGGGCCACCCTAGACGAGCCCGCCGGCCGAACCGCCGGGCTTCGGGCCGCCGTCACCCGCCGGAGCGGCGGGAAACGCCGACGGCGCGCCCCACCCGTCCGGTGGCGCGCGCCGTACCTGGCCTCTCCGCTCAGCCGAGCCGCAATGTCACCCGTTCGGATTCGATCCGCTGCTGCCACTGACGATCCGTCAACTCGCCGGAGTTCCGGCACAGCACGACCGACGCCCCGGCCGCCAGCGGGGCCAGCAGACCGGCCTCCAGCCCCGTCCAGTCGTCGAAGGACAGCGTCGACAGCACCCGGCTGCCGCTGTCCAGGCCCAGCCGGGCCGCGCCCTCCCGGGCCAGCGCCACCGACTGCTCGCCGGTCAGCTTCAACGCCAGCCCGTCCACCGACGTCTCCAGCGCCACCGCCTGCGGATCCACCGGCGAGTACGGGGCGAACCGGTCGCCCTGGCCGGGCACCTCCGCCGCGTAGTCCAGGAACCCGTCCGGCCGCTGCGGGAAGCGGCCGCCCAGCGGACGCAGCGCCAGCGCCACCCGCTCCCCGGGGCACTCCTGCGCCGCCGCCAGACCGTCCGGACCGGACACCACCAGGTCCGCGTCCCTCGGCTCACCGCCCGGCACCGCGACCACGCCCACCGACCAGCACGCCAGCAGCCACACCGCACTCTGCCAGTGCGCCGGCAGCAGCAGCGCCGCCCGGTCGTCCGGCGAGGCGTTCAGCTCGTCCTGCAGCAGATTGGCCGTCTTGGCCACCCAGTTGTCGAAGGTCTTCGCCGACAACTCCACCCGTTCCCCGGTCGAGTCGTCGTAGAAGGTCACCAGAGGGCGGGACGGATCGGCACCGGCCCCGGCGCGCAGGTAGGCCTGCAGCAGCTCGGCGGGGGTGCGGGCGTCGGCAGCGAAAGGCGCAGTCATGGTGCGGTCCAGACTACGTCCTGCGCCCACCCGGACGGGAGGGTGCCCGCCCGTCCACCGCCCGCGCCGCGTTACCCTCGCAGACGCCCCCGCCGTCCGCACACCCCGAGGAACCGCGATGCCAGACCGCACCCGACAGTGGCGGCCCGGCTACCCGCTCGACCTCGCCCGGACCCTCTTCCCGTTGCAGCGCGGCACCGGCGACCCCGCCTTCCGCCGCGAGCCCGACGGCACCGTCTGGCGCGCCTCCCGCACCCCCGACGGCCCCGGCACCCTGCGCATCCGCCCGCACCACGACGAGATCGCCGCCACCGCCTGGGGCCCCGGCGCCGACTGGCTGCTCGACCGGCTCCCCGCGCTGCTCGGCGCCGAGGACGACCCGGCCGGCCTGGTCCTCCCGCCAGGACCGCTCCGCGACGCCCAACGCACCTGCCCCGGGCTCCGGTTGACCCGCACCGGCCTGGTCATGGAGTCCCTGGTCCCCGCCATACTCGAACAGAAGGTCACCACCACCGAGGCCTACCGTGCCTGGCGCACCCTGCTGCGCGACTACGGCACCCCCGCCCCCGGCCCCGCCGCCGACCTCGGCATGCGCGTCGCCCCGTCCGCCCGCGACTGGTCGCTGATCCCCAGCTGGGCCTGGCACCGGGCCGGCGTCGACCCCAAGCGCTCCGCCACCGTCCAGCGCACCGTCCGCCTCGCCGCGAAGCTCGAAGCGGCCGGCGCCATGCCCCCCGCCGACGCCTTCGCCCGCCTCACCGCCGTCCCCGGCATCGGCCCCTGGACCGCCGCCGAGACCCTCCAGCGCTCCAACGGCGACGCGGACGCCGTCTCCGTCGGCGACTTCCACCTCCCCAACATCGTCGGTTGGGCCCTGGCCGGCCGCCCCCGCAGCGACGACACCCAGATGCTCGCCCTGCTGGAGCCCTACCGCCCCCACCGCCACCGCCTCTGCCGCCTCCTCCCCCTCACCGGCGCCCGCCCCCCGAAATACGGCCCCCGCCTTACCCCGAACGACCATCGGGGCAGGTGATTTCCGCTCCCCTTCTCCGACCGTCCCCCGACCCCCTGGAGGACCTCACCGCACCGTCAGGAACTCATCCACCGTCCGCGCCGCCCGCTCCCGCGGAATCTCTGCCGGCCGCCCCACCGCGATCGCCCCCATCGGGTCCCACTCCGCCGGCAGGTCCAGCACCTCCCGCACCGTCTCGCGGCAGAACATCGTCGACGACACCCACGCCGACCCGTACCCCTCGCCGCTGAGCGTGACCAGCAGGTTCTGGACGGCCGCCCCCATCGCGACCGTGAACATCTCCCGCTCCGCCCCCGCCCGCCGCGCGTCCGGGTACGCGTGCGCGCCGTCCGTCACCAGGCAGGGAATCACCAGGTACGGCGCGTCCCGCAGCACCTGCCCCCGCAGGGTGCGCCGGGCGATGCGCTCCTCGGACCAGCCGTCGAGCTCCCGCAGGTCCCGCTCCCAGGCGACGAGCATCGCGTCCAGCAACTGCCCGCGCCGCTCCGCGGATTCGAGCAGCACGAACCGCCACGGAGTGGTGTGGTGCGGCGCCGGCGCGGTGACGGCGGCGGCCACCGCGCGCCGGACCGCGCCGGGATCGACCGGCTCCGAGGTGAACGCCCGGACGGTGCGCCGCAGCGTGACCGCCTCCCGGACCGCCTCCGAGGTCCCCAGCCGGAACATGTCGTCCACCGCGGGCCGCACCAGCGCCCGGGCCCCGTCCCCGTCCTCGGCCGTCACCAGGTGCGACAGCCCCCGTACGACGGCGACCGGCGTGCCGGTGGCCTTGCCCTTGACCAGGTCGGCCGCGGCGGCGAGCTCGTCGGCGGTGGCCGTGATCGTGGAGACCAGCTCGTTGCCGTGGCTGTCGGTCCGCCCGCGGTGGTCGTCCAGCGCCGGCAGCCCGGCCGCGCCGATGGCCACGTCGGTGAGCCCGTTGCGCCAGGGCCGACCGAAGGTGTCGGTGACGAGCACGGCCAGCCGGCGGCCGGTCAGCGCCTGGAGCCGGGCCCGCACCCGGCGCGCCGAGTCGTCCGGGTCGGCGGGCAGCAGCAGCACCGTCCCCGGGGCGGTGTTGGACGCGTCGACGCCGGCCGCGGCCATCACCAGCCCGTTGCGGTTCTCGACGATCCTGATCGGCCCGCGCCGGGCGACCACCCGGACGGTCTCGGCGTCGATCGCGGCTTCCCGGTCCTCCGCCTCGAGCAGCCGGCCCTCGGCCTTGGAGACCACCTTGGAGGTGATCACCACGATGTCGCCGTCCTCGAACCGGCCGCTCTTGTGGAGGAGTTCGGCGAGGTCGTCGCCCTCGGCGATCTCCGGCAGCCCGGTGACGGGCAGCAACCGCAGCCCGTCGCCGGTCACTTGGCGACCTCGGCGGCCAACTCCAGTGCGGCGCGGGCCATCGCGGCGGCGGCGTCGACGTCGGTCATCATCAGCGGCACGGCCCGGCAGGCGATCCCGGCGGCCTCGACCCGGGCGACGGCGTCGGCGTCCGTGCTGTCCACCAGCCAGCCGTCCAGCAGCCCGCCCCGGGAGCGCGCGCCGTAGTGCTCGGCGACGGCGGCGGCGGAGGTCTCCACGCCGACGGCGGCCAGCACCTTGTCGGCCATGCCGCGCACGGGCGCGCCGCCGACGATGGGGGAGAGGCCGACCACGGGGGCGCTCGCACCGGCCACGGCCTCCCGGATGCCGGGGACGGCGAGGACGGTGCCGATCGACACGATCGGGTTGGACGGCGGCAGCACCACCACGTCGGCCCCGGCGATGGCGTCCAGCACGCCGGGCGCGGGCTTCGCGGTGTCCGCGCCGACGGGGACGATCGCCTCGGCGTCGACGGCGGCGTGCAGCCGCACCCAGTACTCCTGGAAGTGCACCACCCGGGGCCCGTTCTCGTCGGTGATCCGGACGTGCGTCTCGACCCGGTCGTCGCTCATCGGCAGCAGCCGCACGCCGGGCTGCCAGCGGTCGCACAGCGCCTCGGTGACGGCGGACAGCGGGTAGCCGGCGGCCAGCATCTGGGTGCGGACGATGTGGGTGGCGAAGTCCCGGTCGCCGAGCCCGAACCACTCGGGGCCGACGCCGTAGGCCTTCATCTCCTCCTTGATCGACCAGGTCTCGTCCCGGCGGCCCCAGCCCTGCTCCTCGTGGATGCCGTCGCCGAGGGTGTACATCACGGTGTCGAGGTCGGGGCAGACCTTCAACCCGTACAGGTGGATGTCGTCGCCGGTGTTCCCGATCACGGTGATCTCGTCCGACGGCGCCACGGCCGCCCGCAGTCCGCGCAGGAACCTGGCCCCGCCGATCCCACCCGCCAGTGCAGTGATTCGCATGGCCTCATCCTGCCAGCGGGTCAGTGCACCCGGTGACGCTCCTGCCGCGCCGCGGCCGGGTACTGGTTCATCTCGACCAGGCCGGGCGTGTACAGGTGGACGGAGACGGCGGGCTCCAGTGCGGCGTTGACCATCTCGTGCAGGTGGCCGGTGGCGAACACCCGCAGCCCGCCGGGGGCCAGGGTGCGCGAGCCCTCGCCGTCGCTCGTCAACGCGCGCTCGGTGAGCTCGCCCTGAAGGACGGTCATCACACCGGTCGACGGGCCGTGGTCGTGGAAGCCACTGGACTGGCCGGGCAACCAGCTGAGCAGCCACACCTCGTAGCCGGGGCCGGTCTCCAGTCGGGCGTACCAGCGGGTCAGCGCGTCGTAGCGGACCAGCGGCTCCCAGCGGGCCCGGTCGGCGGCGATCTCCCGGACCAGCCGGGCGTAGCCGGACACCGTGGTGGGGTGCGCGGGCAGGTCGGTGCGGGCCAGGTGCGGGAAGGCCGTCGGGTCGCCCGCGATGGACACGTCGCTGAGGCCGTCCGTCCAGCGCGGGGCGGCGGCAGGAAGGGGCACGGGCAGGCGCTTGCGGTCGCGGTTGCGCTTGCGGAAACGGGGCATTCGCACGGTGTGACGTCCTCGGGTTCGGCTGTGAGCAGGGATCAGCCGGATCCGCGAGAGCGTTCAGGGGGGACTGTCGCGCGGTCGGCCTCTGTTCCGGGGGCGGCGCGCGGTGGGACGCGTGCGCCTAGATACAGCGGCGACAACACGAAGAGTCCGCAGCAGCACCGAGGGGCGCCTGGGGGCGCGCGTCGATGGACAGGGCCGGGGACTCGGACATGGTGGCAAGCACACCGCAACCGACCCTCCAGTGTCAAGGCGCGAGGTCGGACATTCGGGTCACATCGCCGTGGAACCACCGGATGGGGTGATAAACGCCCATTCAGGTTTGGATGGGAAGATCAAAGGGAAGCAACCGCCTGTGATCACCCCGGACCGCCACGGCCGGGAGCGGTCGGGCGTGCTGACGCCAGGTCAGGAACCAGGTGGGATGTCCGGGTTGTCCGGTTATGTACACTATTCGTAGTGGCTTGGTTCCGGGGAGTGAATCCTTGGCCCAATACCAGAGCTCGGCTTGACTGGGCCAGAGTGACGCAACTGTAATTTCTCTCGTGTCGTTCCGCCGTACCGGCAACGGCAACACCACGGGGACGCCAAGAGGGGCAGAGGAGGCGCGCCAGAATGAGCGAGCTCTTTGAGCTGTTGATCGGTGAGGGCATCGAGGAAGACGAAGAGGAACTCGGCTGGCAGGAGCGCGCGTTGTGCGCCCAGACCGACCCCGAGTCGTTCTTCCCGGAGAAGGGCGGATCCACCCGGGAGGCCAAGAAGGTCTGCCTGGCGTGCGAGGTCCGCGCCGAATGCCTGGAGTACGCCCTCGCCAACGACGAGCGGTTCGGCATCTGGGGCGGCCTCTCCGAGCGCGAACGCCGCCGCCTGAAGAAGAGCGCGGTCTGACCTCCCCGCAGACCTCGCCCGTGCCGGCGCCTCACCCCCAGGTGGGGCGCTTTCGCATGTCCACAACACCCGGGCGGGCGCCGCGAATACCCGCTGCACGCTCTCTTCACACCACCGGCGACGACCGGATCACCCGGAGCCGTTAATCTGGTGCGTCATCTGCCGTCAAACCGGAACCGGTGGTCCGCGCACCCGATGACTGTCTACAGCCACCAGAGCGGCTTCTCCGCTGCCAGGCCACCCGCCTACCCGCGCCACCTGGTCACGGCGGTGATCGTGTCGCACGACGGCGCCCGCTGGCTGCCCCAGGCGCTCGCCGGGCTGCTCGGCCAGGACCGGCAGGTGCAGCGCATCCTCGCCGTCGACACCGGCTCCACCGACAACTCCCCGCAGCTGCTCGCCGACACCCTCGGCGACTGGCTCCCCGACAGCGGCCCGCAGATCCTCGGCCGCCGGGTCGGCTTCGGCCGCGCCGTCGGCGAAGCCGTCCAGGGCAGCGCGCCGCTGCGCCCCGAGGACCTCTCCTACAGCCTCGACCCGTCCGGCTACGACCCGGTCACCGGCGGCTGGGACGACTTCGGCGACCCGCTCGGCGCCGAGGACGACCTCGGCCGCGGCGGGCCGCGCGAGACCAGGCCGGTCGAATGGCTCTGGCTGCTGCACGACGACTGCGAACCGCAGACCGACGCCCTGCGCCGCCTGCTCCAGGTCGCCGACTCCACCCCGACCGCCGCCGTGATCGGCCCCAAGCTCCGGTCCTGGTACGACCGCCGGCAGCTGCTCGAAGTCGGCGTCACCATCGCCCGCTCCGGCCGCCGTTGGACCGGACTCGACCGCCGCGAGCAGGACCAGGGCCAGCACGACCAGGTCCGCCCGGTGCTCGCCGTCTCCACCGCCGGCATGCTGGTCCGCCGCGACGTGTTCGAGGAGCTCGGCGGATTCGACCGGGCGCTGCCGCTGATGCGCGACGACACCGACTTCTGCTGGCGGGTCAACGCGGCCGGCCACCGGGTGGTGGTCGCCCCCGACGCGGTGCTCCGGCACGCCGAGGCCGCCAGCCGCGAACGCCGCGCCATCGACTGCGGCCCCGCCCACCCGCACCGGGTCGACAAGTCCGGCGCCGTCTACACCCTGCTCGCCAACTCCAAGGGCGCGCTGTTCCCCTACGTCCTGCTCCGGCTGATCCTCGGCACCTTCCTGCGGGTGATCGTCAACCTGGTCGGCAAGGACCCCCGGCAGGCCTACGACGAGATCGCCGGCCTCGGCCACGAACTGCTGCGCCTGCCGCGGCTGATGGCCGCCCGTGCCCGCCGCCGCAAGACCCGCTCGGTCGACGCGCTGGACGACCGCACGCTGTTCCCCGCGCCCGGCGCCACCGTCCGGCTGGCCGTCGAGAACGCGGTCGGCTCGCTCGGCATCGGCGGCGCCGACGACTCCGGCGCCGGCCGGCACGGCTCGGTGGAGTCCGGGCCCGGCGAGGACGACACCGACGACCTGGTGGTCGAACAGTTCGCGCTGCTCAAGAAGCTGGTGCGGCGGCCCGCCCCGGTGCTGTTCGCCGCGCTGCTGCTGTTCGCGCTGGTCGCCTGCCGCGACCTGATCGGCTCCGGCTACCTGCAGGGCGGCGCGCTGCTGCCCGCCGGCGAGGGCGCGGCCGGACTGTGGAACATGTTCGCCGACCCCTGGCACCCCGTCGGCACCGGCTCCACCGCCACCGCCCCGCCCTACCTGGGCGTGCTGGCCATCCTGTCCTGGGCGCTGTTCGACCACGCCGACCTGGCGCTCACCCTGATCGTGGTGCTGTCCGTGCCGCTGTCCGCGGTCGGCGCCTACCTGGTCTCCCGGCCGCTGATCGCCTCCAAGCTGGTCCGCGCCTGGGCCAGCGCCACCTACGCGCTGCTGCCCGCCGCCACCGGCGCGCTCGCCCAGGGCCGGATCGGCACCGCGGTGCTCGCCGTGCTGCTGCCCCCGCTGGCCCGCGCCGCCGCGATCACCGCCGGCCTCGGCATCCGCAAGGAGACCGCCGCCAAGGGCGCCCGCCCCGGCTGGCGGTCCGCCTGGATGACGGTGCTGATGCTCACCGTCTCCACCGCCTTCGTCCCGCTCGTCTGGGCCATAGCGGTGCCGCTCTGCGTGGCCGCGCTGGTCCACGCGGTGCTCCGCGGCGGCGCGTTCGGCTCCGGTGTGCAGGCGGTGCGGCTGCTCGGCCTGCGCGTCGCGGTGATCCTCGGCGTGCCCGTGCTGGTGCTCGCCCCCTGGTCGATCGACGTCCTCACGCACCCGTCCCGGCTGCTGCTGGAGGCCGGCGTGCCCGGGTTCAGCGGCCCGGCCGCCGACCCGCTCGGCCTGGTGCTGGTCAACCCCGGTGGCGCCGGCGTCCCCCCGGTGTGGCTGTCGGTCGGCGTGGTGCTGTCCGCGCTCGCCGCGCTGCTGCGCGCCGACCGCCGCCGCGCGGTGCTCGCCGCCTGGGCCGCGGCCGCCGCCGGACTGGTCTTCTCGGTCGTGGTGGCGGGCACCACCGTCACCCCCGCCTCCGGCGGGCCCGACACCGCCGCCTGGGCCGGCCCCGCCACCCTGCTGGCCGGCGTCGCGCTGCTGGCCGCCGCCGCGATCGGCGCCGACGGGGCCAATGCCCGGGTCTCCGGCATCGCGTTCGGCTGGCGGCAGCCGGTCGCCGCGCTGGTGCTGGCCGCCGCCGTGCTCGCCCCGGTCGGCACCGCCGCCTGGTGGGCGATCACCGGTGCCGACGGCCCGCTGCGGCGCGCCACCGACGCGCAGGTCCCGGCGTTCATCGCGGAGGCCGGCGACACCACCGACCGCTCCCGCACCCTGACGATCACCGGCGACGCCGGGGGCGACGCCATCCGCTACGCGCTGGTCCGCGGCGCCGGCCTGACCACCGGCCAGGCCGAGGGCACCGTGGACGCCGCCGCCGACGAGCAGCTCGGCAAGGTCACCGCCAAGCTGCTGGCCGGCTCCGGCGGCGACCTGGCCCGCACGCTGGCCGGCTACGGCGTCAGCTACATCCAGGTCAAGGACCCGGTGCTCGGCGGCCTGCGGGACGTCCTGGACACCACCCCGGGCGTGGTCCGGCTCAGCCTCGACCACGGCGTCGGCCTCTGGCAGGTCTCCGTCGTCCCCGGCAGCCGGGCCCAGATCGTCAGCCCCGGCGCCGTCCCGCTGATCGTCCCGGCCGGCGCCCACGACATCTGGACCACCGTCCCGGCCGGTCCGGCCGGCCGGCAGCTGCGGCTCGCCGAACAGGCCGACCCGGCCTGGCAGGCCACCCTGGACGGCAAGCCGCTCACCGCCGTCACCCTGGACGGCTGGGCGCAGGGCTTCGAGCTGCCCGCCGAGGGCGGCCGACTGGACGTCACCCGCACGGGCGGTTTCCTGCACACCGGCTGGATCTGGGCGCAGCTCGCGCTCGGCACCGTCGTGCTGGTGCTCGCGCTGCCGGGCCGCCGCAACCACAACGACGACGACCTGCCCGAGGACGTGGTCGCCGCCCAGGCGCTGGCCGCCGCCGCGCAGGCCCAGACCCCCGCCCCCGGCAGCCGCCGGGCCCGCCGGCTCGCCGAACGCGGCGAGGGCGGCGAGGGCGAGGACCCGGGGGCCGACCCCGGCGTCTACGCCCCCGGCATCCCGGCCCAGCAGGCCGGCGAACCCGAGCCCGCCCCGGCCTACCAGGCCGAGCCGTTCGCCGACCCCTACCAGGCCGACCCGTACCAGCAGCAGGGCTACCAGTCCGACGGCTACGGCTACGACTACACCCAGCAGCAGCCGGTCGGCGCGCCCCAGCCGGGCGAGGGCTACGACCAGCAGTACGGGCAGCAGCCCGGCTACGGCTACGACACCCCGCCCGCCCAGGGCTGGGCCGACCCGTACGCGGCCGGCTACCCGCAGCAGGACGGGCAGCAGCAGCCCTGGCTGCCCGAACAGCAGCAGCCCACCACCTACTACGACCCCAACGACCCCTACGGCGGCGGCCACCACCCGCAGCAGCCCGGGACGGGGAGCTGATCCGCGATGAAGAAGCCCACCCTGAAAGCCCCCAAGCCGAAGGCCCCCGGAGCGGGCGCGGTGAAGGGCGGCAGCCGCACCGGCCAGTCGCTGCTGGCCGGGGTCGCCGTGCTCGGCCTGGTGTTCGGCATCGCCGAACTGCGCCCGCCGGTCGCCCCGGCCGCCGGCGAGGCCGCCGAGCGCACCACCACGCAGGTGGAACGCACCTCGCTGGTCTGCCCGATGCCGCTGCAGGGCGCGGTCGGCTCGACCAGCCTCACCCTGTTCACCCCCGAGGGCGGCAGCGGCAGCACGGGCACCGCCGTGCTCGGCGACGTCACGCCCGACAACGTGCTGGCCGCGCAGAGCCCGGTCCGGCCGTCCGGCAGCCCCTCCGGCGACCCGTCCGGGCAGCCCTCGGGCCAGCCGTCCGGCCAGGCGTCCGGTCAGCCCTCCGGGCAGGCGTCGGGCGGGCCCGCCAAGGGCGCGTCGATGTTCGACGCCCGGGTCACGATGGCCAAGGCGGGCGTCCCGGCCACCGGGCCCGCCGCCAACAACAGCGACGCTCCCGGCACCTTCGCGATCGCCTCCGGCAACCTCGCCCCCGGCTTCACCGTCACCCAGACCACCACCTCCGAGCAGGGCGCCTCCTCGCTGTCCGGCGCCCGCTGCGCGCCCTCCGGCACCAGCTTCTGGTTCGCCGGCGCCAGCACCGCGGGCGACCGCAGCGACTACATCACCCTGGTCAACGCCGAGAGCCTGCCCGCCGTGGTCGACCTGCGGCTGTACGGCGACAAGGGCCTGATCGACAACGACCTGGCCACCGGCCTCGCGATCGCCCCCGGCACCTCGCAGTCGCTGGCGCTCAACGGGTTCAGCAAGGGCCAGGTCGCCGACCTCGCCGTGCACGTGGTCGCCCGCAGCGGCCGCGTCGGGGTCGGCCTGCACGCCCACGACGGCGGCAAGGGCACCGACTGGCTGGAGCCGTCCGCGGACCCGGCCCCCACCGTCACCGTCCCCGGCATCCCCGCCGACGTCAGCACCGCCCACCTGGTGGTCGCCACCGACTCCTCGGACGACGCCGACCTGAAGGTGCAGCTGTCCGGCAAGAACGGCTGGTACACGCCCGCCGGCAAGGAGTCCATCCACGTCAAGGCCGGTATGACCGCCTCGCTGGACTTCCAGTTCGCCCCGGAGACCCGGGACGGCGCCAGCGCGATCCGGCTCACCCCGTCGGAGGCCGGCCACGCCACCCCGGTGATCGCCGGACTGCGCGTCGACCGCGAGAACAAGGGCAAGACCGAGGCCGCCTGGCTGGCCGGCGGCGTCCCCGTCGGCGCCCGGGCCTCGATCGCCGACAACCGCGGCGGACAGAGCGCCCTGATGCTGACCGCCCTCGACACGGACGCCAAGGTCAAGGTCAGCGCCTCGGCCGGGGCGAGCGGCGGCACCCCCGTCACCAAGGAGGTGTCCGTCGCGGCGGGCACCACCGTCACCGTCGACGGCCTCGACCCGGCCGGGCTGAACGGGCCCTACGCGATCACCGTGCAGACCGTCTCCGGCGGCCCGGTGCTGGCGACCCGCCAACTCTCCATCGGCGTCAAGGACATCCCCACCTTCACCGTCCAGCAGCTGCGCGACGACCACTCCACCGTGCAGGTGCCGCAGGTCGCCGGCGACCCCGGCGTGGTGCTCCGCTGACGCGGAACGGCCGGGGCCCCGACGGGCCCCGGCCGTTCGCTCACTCCTCGCCGTACCTCGGGTCGATCGCGTCCGGCGACAGCCCCAGCAGGTCCGCGACCTGCTCGATCAGGATCTCGTGGACCAGCGCGGCCCGGTCCTCCTTCGACTTCGCGCGGATCTCCACCGGCCGCCGGTAGACCAGGATCCGGCTGCGCCGCCCCTTGCCGCCCGGAACCACCCGGCCCAGCGGCACCACGTCCGGCTCCGGCTCGCCCTTCACCGGCAGCGGGACCTCCAGGACGGCGAACTCCACGTTCTCCAACTGCGGCCAGCGCCGCACCAGCCGCTCCATCGACTCCCGGACGTAGTCGTCGAAGAGCTCGGACCGGGTCAGCGAGATGGGCACCTGCGGCGGGGCCAGCGGCCCGCGCAGGCCGCGGCCGTGCCGGTCGCGGTGCCTGCGGCGACCGGGACCGGGCGGGGACGGGGGTGTCGAGCTGTCCATAGCAGTGTCGAGCGTAGTCCCTGGATGCCAGGAAGTGGACCACCCGAGCACGGCGCGTGACCGCACCGGGACACGCGAGCCGGGGGCGGGTCTTCGCGGCCCGGTCCCACTTGCGGTACCGTCCACCCTCGTGAGCTCTGTACGTCGTTGTTCGCGGACCGCGTGCGGCCGTCCGGCCGTGGCGACGCTGACGTACGTCTACGCGGACTCCACGGCCGTGCTCGGGCCGCTCGCCACCTACGCCGAACCGCACTGCTACGACCTGTGCGCCGAGCACGCCGAGCGCCTCACCGCCCCGCGCGGCTGGGAGGTGGTCCGGCTGGCCGCCGAGACCAACCCGCTGCGGCGCAGCAGCGACGACCTGGAGGCGCTGGCCAACGCGGTGCGCGAGGCCGCCCGCCCCCAGGAGCGGGCGCCCCGTCAGAGCCCCCCGCCGGACGGCGAGTCCGGCCGCCGCGGCCACCTGCGGGTGCTGCGTTCCCCGGACAGCTGAACCGGCTGACACCGAGGGTTCCCCCGGGCCGGGTACGCTGCCCCTCTGCGGCTCGGACGGCGTGTCCGGTATGCGCGCAGCACATCGCAGCACACACACGGGAGCATTCTGGTGCGGGACCTCAAGCAGCTTGTGAAGGCGTACGACGTCCGGGGCGTCGTGCCGGACCAGTGGGACGAGTCGCTGGCGTACGCCTTCGGTGCGGCCTTCGTCGAGGTGGTCGGCGGCAGCGCGATCGTCGTCGGCCACGACATGCGCCCGTCCTCGCCGTCGCTGTCCCGCGCCTTCGCCGAGGGCGCCGCCTCCCGCGGCGCCGACGTGGTCGAGATCGGCCTGTGCTCCACCGACCAGCTGTACTTCGCCAGCGGCAGCCTGGACCTGCCCGGCGCGATGTTCACCGCCTCGCACAACCCCGCCCAGTACAACGGCATCAAGCTGTGCCGGGCCGGCGCCGCCCCGGTCGGCCAGGACACCGGCCTCGCCGACATCCGCGAGCTGGTCGAGTCCTGGCTCGACGAGAACGGCACCGTGCACGTCCCCGGCTCCGACGCCGCCACCGGCACGCTGTCCGCCAAGGAGACCCTGGACGGCTACGCCGCGCACCTGCGCAAGCTGGTCGACCTGACCGCGATCCGCCCGCTGAAGGTCGCCGTGGACGCGGGCAACGGCATGGGCGGCCACACCGTCCCCACCGTGTTCGCCGGCCTGCCGCTGGACGTCGTCCCGATGTACTTCGAGCTGGACGGCACCTTCCCCAACCACGAGGCCAACCCGCTGGACCCGGCCAACCTGGTCGACCTGCAGGCCAAGGTCCGCGAGGTCGGCGCCGACCTCGGCCTGGCCTTCGACGGCGACGCCGACCGCTGCTTCGTGATCGACGAGAACGGCGACCCGGTCTCGCCGTCCGCGATCACCGCCCTGGTCGCCGAGCGCGAGATCGCCCGCGCGCAGGCCGCCGGCGAGGAGCAGCCGACCATCATCCACAACCTGATCACCTCCTGGACCGTCCCCGAGGTGGTCCGCGACCTCGGCGGCGTCCCGGTCCGCACCCGGGTCGGCCACTCCTTCATCAAGCAGGAGATGGCCGTCACCGACGCGGTGTTCGGCGGCGAGCACTCCGCGCACTACTACTTCCGCGACTTCTGGCGCGCCGACACCGGCATGCTGGCCGCGCTGCACGTGCTGGCCGCGCTCGGCGGGCAGCCGCAGCCGCTGTCCGCGCTGACCGAGCGGTACAACCGCTACGCCGCCTCCGGCGAGATCAACTCCACCGTCGCCGACCAGGCCGCCGCCACCGAGAAGGTCCGCGCCGCCTACGCCGGCCAGGACGGCGTCACCGTCGACGAGCTCGACGGCCTCACCGTGGCCGGCCCGGACTGGTGGTTCAACCTGCGCGCCTCCAACACCGAGCCGCTGCTGCGCCTGAACGCCGAGGCCAAGGACCCGGCGAAGATGGCCGAGCTGCGCGACGGCGTGCTGGCCATCGTCCGGGCCTGACCGCCGGGTCAGCCAGCCGCTGACTTTTCGGGTGCCCCGGCCGGTAGGGTTGCCACCGGCCGGGGTACCGCTGTGTCACCGGCCGTCCGTACCGCCGCAGCCCACAGATCCGGAGCCCGACCACCATGAGCCTGCCGTCCTTCCTGCTGGAGATCCTGGTCTGCCCGGAGTGCCGCTCGCCGCTCGCCGAGGAGCTCCAGGACGACACCCACGAGCTGCGCTGCACCGGTGAGAGCTGCGGCCTGGTCTACCCGGTCCGCGACGGCATCCCGGTCCTGCTGGTGGACGAGGCCCGCCGCCCGTCCTGACCCTGCCCCGCCAGTCGCTGGAGGCCAGCCGCCATGTTCGACGACTCCCTGCTGGACGACCCGGCCGCCCTGCAGCGCGCCGACCGCCGACGTGAACTGCTGGCCCTGGCCGGGGCGGGCGCCCGGATCCGGGTCGCGCTGCGCCGCGCCGACGCGGCCGGCGTCAACGGCCTCAACCCGGAGGGCCGGCCGCGCGCCGTGCTGGTCGCCGGGCACGGCGGGGTGCTGACCGCCGCCGCGGTGCTGGCCGCGCTGGCGGTGCCCAGCTGCCAGGTGTGGCCGCTGCCGCCGTCCGACGCCCGGCCCGCCGGGCCCGCGTTCACCGACGGGGAGTCCTGGCAACTGCCCGGCTGGGCAGGGCCGTTGGACCTGGTGGTGTTGGCCAGCGCGGGCGGCCGCGAAGGCGGGATGATCAACCTCGCCGAGCAGGCGTACACCCGCGGCTGCGCGATCGCGGTGATCGCCCCCGACGGCTCCGAACTCGCCGAGGCCGCCCTCCAGGTGCGCGGCCTGCCGCTGCCGTTCGAACCCAGCGCGGTGGAACCCGACGGTGCCGACGCCGAACCCGACCTGCCCGCCGAGGACCCGGCCGCGCTCTGGGCGGTGCTCGCCCCGCTGCTCACCCTGGCCGACCGGATCGGCGTGGCCCCGCTCGCCCCCGGTGCGCTGGAGGCCGCCGCCGACCGCCTCGACGAGGTCGCGGTGCGCTGCCGTCCCGACGCCCAGGCGTACGACAACCCCGCCAAGACGCTGGCCGGCCGGCTCGCCGAGACCGTCCCGCTGCTGTGGTCCGACGGGGCCGCCGCCGCGGCCGTGGGGGAGCGGTTCGCCGCCGCCCTCGCCGACCGGGCCGGCCTGCCCGCGCTGACCGCCCGCCTCCCGCAGGCGCTCACCGCGCACCGCGGCATGTTCAACGGCCGGCTCGGGGCCGGCGCCGACCCCGACGACTTCTTCCGCGACCGGGTGGACGAACCGGTGCCGCTCCAGCTCCAGGTGCTGATGCTGCGCCACACCCCGGGCGTCGCCGAGCTGGAGGAGCCCACCTGGCCGGTGGCCCGGGCCCGCCGGCTGGCGGCGGCCCACGAGGTGCGGATCACCGAGCACGCCTCCAGCCTGGAGGATCCGCTGCAGGCACTGGCCGAACTGATCGGCCTGACCGACTTCGCCGCCGTGTACCTGGGCCTGGCCACCCGGAACTGACACGGTATCGTCCCCTCTCGTCAACCAAGGCCCGGCAAAGCCAGGGCCCGCTGCGGAGGGAAGTACCGCGTTGAGTACCGAAGGCGGCACCAAGGCACTGGTCGCGGCACTGTCCGCGAACGTCGGAATCGCGCTCAGCAAGTTCGTGGCGTTCGCGTTCTCCGGCTCGTCCTCGATGCTCGCCGAGGGCGTGCACTCGCTGGCCGACTCCGGCAACCAGGTGCTGCTGCTGGTCGGCGGCAAGCGCTCGAAGCGGGCCGCCGACGAGGAGCACCCGTTCGGGTACGGCCGCGAACGCTACGTTTACGGCTTCCTGGTCTCCATCGTGCTGTTCAGCCTCGGTGGCATGTTCGCGGTCTACGAGGGCTACCAGAAGATCACCCACCCGCACGAGCTGGAGAACTGGTACTGGCCGGTCGGCGTGCTGGTGTTCGCCATCCTGCTGGAGGGCTGGTCCTTCCTCACCGCGTTCCGCGAGGCGTCCAAGGCCAAGGGCACGCACGGCTGGGCGGCCTACATCCGCCGCGCCAAGGCGCCCGAGCTGCCCGTGGTGCTGCTGGAGGACAGCGGCGCGCTGGTCGGCCTGCTGCTGGCGCTGCTCGGCGTCGGCCTGACCGTCATCACCGGGGACGCGGTGTGGGACGGCATCGGCACCCTGTGCATCGGCCTGCTGCTGGTGGTCATCGCGCTGGTGCTGGCGCTGGAGACCAAGTCGCTGCTGATCGGCGAGTCCGCGGACGCCGACGTGGTGGCGCAGATCCGCGAGGCGCTGGTCGACCACGACACCGTCACCGGCGTCATCCACATGCGCACCCTGCACGTCGGCCCCGAGGAACTGCTGGTCGCCGCGAAGATCGGCGTCAACGCGGAGGACAGCGCCGCCGTCATCTCCGAGGCCATCGACCGGGCCGAGGTCCGGGTCCGCAAGGCGGTGCCGATCGCCCGCGCCATCTACCTGGAGCCCGACATCTGGTCCGAGGAGAAGGCGCTCGCCGGTCCGGACGCCGACGCGACCCCCGGCGGCCCCGGCCCAATGGCCCACTGAGCCGCGCCCATTCGGTGTAGATTCGTCAGCAGTGCCAAACGTCGCTGCTGATGGCGGTCGATCGGAGCCCGGCTCCGGTCGAGGGAGAGAGGTCCTCCGACGGATTGTGCCGCAGCAGAGGGCCGCCACACGCCCCTCTGCCGCTCAGCACACCCGTAACCAGGCCCATGCAGCGAGGAGTTCGCATGTCCACCCAGCCCGCCGGCGACTACAAGGTCGCCGACCTCTCCCTGGCCCCGTTCGGTCGCAAGGAGATCCAGCTCGCCGAGCACGAGATGCCCGGCCTGATGGCGATCCGCGCCGAGTACGCCGAGTCCCAGCCGCTGGCCGGCGCCCGCATCACCGGCTCGCTGCACATGACCGTGCAGACCGCCGTGCTGATCGAGACCCTGACCGCCCTGGGCGCCGAGGTCCGCTGGTGCTCCTGCAACATCTTCTCCACCCAGGACCACGCCGCCGCCGCCATCGCGGTCGGCCCGAACGGCACCCCCGAGGACCCGCAGGGCGTCCCGGTCTTCGCCTGGAAGGGCGAGACCCTGGAGGAGTACTGGTGGTGCACCGAGCAGGCGCTGACCTGGCCGAACGGCCAGACCCCCAACATGATCCTGGACGACGGCGGTGACGCCACCCTGCTGATCCACAAGGGCGTCGAGTTCGAGAAGGCCGGCGCCGCGCCGTCGCCCGACACCGCGGACAACGACGAGTTCCGGATCATCCTGGAGCTGCTCAACCGCACCCTGGTCGAGACCCCGCAGAAGTGGACCGAGGTCGCCGCCACCATCAAGGGCGTCACCGAGGAGACCACCACCGGCGTCCACCGCCTGTACGAGATGCACCGCGACGGCAAGCTGCTGTTCCCGGCCATCAACGTCAACGACTCGGTCACCAAGTCGAAGTTCGACAACAAGTACGGCTGCCGCCACTCGCTGATCGACGGCATCAACCGCGCCACCGACGTCCTGATCGGCGGCAAGGTCGCCGTCGTCTGCGGCTACGGCGACGTCGGCAAGGGCTGCGCCGAGTCGCTGCGCGGCCAGGGCGCCCGCGTCATCGTCACCGAGATCGACCCGATCTGCGCGCTGCAGGCCGCCATGGACGGCTACCAGGTCACCACCCTGGACGAGGTCGTCGAGATCGCCGACATCTTCGTCACCACGACCGGCAACAAGGACATCATCATGGCCTCCCACATGGCCCGGATGAAGCACCAGGCCATCGTCGGCAACATCGGCCACTTCGACAACGAGATCGACATGGCCGGCCTCGCCAAGCTCCCCGGCGTGGTCAAGACCGAGATCAAGCCGCAGGTCCACGAGTGGCGCAAGGAGGACGGCCGCACCATCATCGTCCTCTCCGAGGGCCGCCTGCTGAACCTCGGCAACGCGACCGGCCACCCGTCCTTCGTGATGTCCAACTCCTTCGCGAACCAGACCATCGCGCAGATCGAGCTGTACGCCAAGACCGAGCAGTACCCGGTCGGCGTCTACGTCCTGCCGAAGCACCTGGACGAGAAGGTCGCCCGCCTCCACCTCGACGCCCTCGGCGTCAAGCTCACCACCCTGACCCAGGAGCAGGCCGACTACATCGGCGTGCCGGTCGAGGGCCCGTACAAGGCGGAGCAGTACCGCTACTGACCCGCTCGCACGCCGGTGCCCGGCGCCCCCCGCTCGGGGGCGCCGGGCACCGGCGCGTTCCGGCCGCTACGGCAGCACGGCCGCCGACCAGTCGCGCTCGTCCGTGCCGCGCGCCACCACCCGGTCCAGCCAGAGCGCCGGATCGGTCTCCGCCGCCCCCGGGTGCCGCACCTCGGTCACGCACCGGCGCACCCCGTCGGCGGACGCGCAGACCCTGCCGGGCCCGTCCTCGCCCCCGCCGTCGGGGGACACCGAGACCGTGACGTCGCGGTTGCCCTGCTGCAGGAAGCCGACCTCGGCCGTCCACCGGTCCGCGCCGCCCACCGCCCGGCGCAGCAGCGCCCGGGTGACCACGGTGTCCGCCGGCAGGGAGGACAGCGAGAGCGGCATCGGTGGCGCGTACGTCCCCGTCACCACCCCCGCCGCGATCCGCAGCGGCACCTGCTCCCGGTCCGCGTCCGCCAGGCCCACGCTGTCCAACTGGAACCAGCGCCCGTCCGCGGCGCGGAACCGCAGCTGGTTGAACGTCCGCGCGAACCCCGGGTCGGTCGACGTCAGCCAGTACGCCTCCTGCCCGTTCACCGCCGGCGCGTCCACCCGCAGGCCGTCCCCCGGGCCCAGCAGCGGATCCACGATCGGGGTCACCCCCACCGGGAACGCGGTCAGCGTGAAGTGCGGCCCGTCCCCGGTGCCGACCACCTCCACCCCGGTCGAGCCGGAGCGGTACTCCACCGCCGTCACCGCGTCCGGCAGCCAGCCGAACCGGGCCGGCACCGCCAGCACCGCCCGGCCGGTCACCGGCACCGGCTGCCCCGACCAACTCGGCGTCGGCGCCGCGATCGTCACCCCGTCCCGGTTCCCGCCCAGCACCGTGACCGACCCCGCCCCCAGCACCACCACCGCGGCCGCCGCGGCTGCCCAGACCCGCTGCCGCCGCCGCACCCGCCGGCCGCGCGCCACCGCCAGCGCGGGATCCACCCGCGACGGCGGGGCCGCACCCTCCTGCTCCGCCACGAACCGCGCCATCCGCTCGGACAGCTCCACCCCGTCCCCGCTCATGCCTCCGACCTCCCCGCCGGACGAAGCAGCGCCGAACGCCGCAGCGCCTCCAACGCCCGCGAACTCTGGCTCTTCACATTGCCGTGCGAACACCCCATCGCCGCCGCCGTCTGCTCGACCGACAGGTCGCAGTAGTAGCGCAGCACCACGGTGGCCCGCTGCCGGGGCGGCAACGCCGCCAACGCCTCCCGCAGATCCAGCGACACCGCCAAGTCCGCGTCCGGCGGCGGCAGTTGCTCCGGCGGCCGGGCGGCCGGCCGGGTCCGCCGCCACCACGCCGTGCGCTGCTCCGCGAGGAACGCGTTCACCAGCACCGTCCGGGCGTACCCGTCCGGGTTCTCCGCTCGGCTCACCCGGCCCCAGTGCAGATACAGCTTGGTGATCGACTCCTGCACCAGGTCGTCCGCGCGATGCCAGTCCGCGCACAGCAGATACGCGACCCTCCGCAGCCAGACCGCCCTGGAGGTCACGAACGCGGTGAACTCCTCGTCCCGCGTCGGCTCCGCCATCTTCGGCGCCCCTCCTCCCAGTGGACCGACGGCACCACCCGCACCGCCGACCCCCTGATGCGCCCGGCCCCCGCGGAGGTTGCACGCCGGATCCGCGAAGGACAGGACGACGGCACCCCGGCACCCCTGCTGCGGGGATGCCGGGGCGCCATTGCGTTCACGACTGCGGCAGCACGTCCGTGGTCCAGCCGCTCTCGTCCTTGCCGTGCGGCACCACCAGCGACAGCCAGTCCGCCGGGTCCGCGGCGGCGGCGTCACCGCTCGACACCTTGATCAGCCGCACGCACCAGTGCAGCCCGTCCCCGGACGCGCACTTCTGCGAGGTGGTCACCGTGGCAAGCCCGTCGTTCGAGCTCCCCGGCGCCGAACCGTTCGGGTCGGACCCCCGCTCGCCCGGGCCCACCTCGATCGTCACCAGCCCGTAGGCCTTGTTCCGGAAGGACAGCGAGGCCATCCACCCACCGGACCCCGACCCGCCGGACACCGGCCGCAGCAGAGACACCCCGGCCACCTCCGTCTCCGGGGGCAGGGCCGACATCGACACCGGCAACGGCACCCGGAACGCCCCCGGCACCACACCTGCCGCCAGCTGCAGCGGCAGCTGCCGACGGTCCGCGCCCTTCAGACCGGTGGCCTTCACCTCCGTCCAGCGACCGTCCGCGTCCCGGAAACGCAGCCTGTCCACCGAGGCCCGCGGCGGGGTGCCGTCCTCGGAGAACCAGTACGCCTCCCGGCCGTTCACCTGCGGGGCGTCCTCCCGCGGCACCGGCCCGCCCGACGCGAGACGCGGCTGCTCCGGGTCCACCCCGTCCGGGAACACCGTCAGGTCGAACATTGCGGACTCGGCGCCCGACTCGGTCTGCGCCCGCACGACGACCCCGTCCGGCATCGACCGGTACTCCATGGTCCGCACCGTCTCGGGCAACCAGCCGAACTTCGCCGGCGCCGTCAACACCGTCCGGCCGTCCACCGGCGCCACCGTCTTCAGCGGCCCGGACGGCAACTGCCCCGGCTGCGCCGTCGACCAGGGCAGACTCGGCGTGCTGATGATCGGACTGTCGTGCGAGCCGCCCCGCAGGCCCAGCGACGTCGCCACCACCGCCACCAGCCCGCTCACCGCGAGCACCGTCAACCGCCGCGCGCCCCACGCCAGCAGCGGCGACCCCGTCGGCTCCGCCGGCGGCTTCAGCGCTGCCATCGGCTGAGGTCCTGCCACCGGCGTGGACCGGCCCTCGTCCTGCACCTGATCCTCGGCCATGTCTCCGACCCCCCACCTGACGGCGCTCTCCCGAGCGCCCGACTCCCCGCCGACACCCGCGAACTCCGGTGCGGCCGGCCCACTTCAACCCGTTCAACCCGGCCGCGACCTACACGGCGGTCAGATGGTAGTACCGAAACGATCTCCGTTCCGACGCCCGGCGGCGACCAACGCCGTCCGCCCCCGGCGGGCCCGCACGTAGGCTTTCCCCCATGCCGAACGGCCGCTACACCCTCCACGACCCGCACGACGGAACCCCGCTCGGCGAGGAACGCTTCCAGTGCGCCCCCGGACCCGCCGGCTGGCGCTACGTCGCCAAGAGCTACCGGCCCGACGGCACCGTCCTCGGCACCACCGACCTCACCCTGGACGCCCGCCACCGGCCGATCCGGGTCGAACTCCGCAGCGGCGGCTGGCAAGTACGCGGCGGCGCACTCGACGGGGTGCACTGGGTCCGGGCCGCCACCGACCCCGGCGCCGCCGCCGAGGCCACCGAGGGCGCGGACCGGGCGCACGCCTTCACCGGCGACTCGCCCGCGTTCCTGATCGCCACCGCCCGGCTGCTCGACCTCCGACCCGGCGGCAGCGCCCGCATCCGCCTGGTCTCCTTCACCGGCCAGGCGCTCGCCCCCCGCACCCTCGACCAGAGCTGGCAGCTGCTCACCGTCGAGGACCACGCCACCGACAGCGGGCCGCTGCCCGTCGAGCACTACCGGGTCACCGACCTCGAAACCGGCGAACTCCGCGACGTCCACCTCACCGGGGACGTGCTGCTCGCCGCCCCCGGGATCGAGCTCGAACAGCTCGACAGCCCGCCCAACGCCCGTCGCTGACCTGCTGCTCGGGGCTGTTCGGGGCCGCTTCGCTCCGGGCTGCTTCGTTCCGGGCTATTCCGGGCGCGCGAACCCTCCGCCGGCGGCCGGCGGCTGCTCGGGCTGCGCGGAGGCCGCGGGCTGCTCCGGCTTGGCGAGTGCGACGGGCTGCGGCTCGGGGGCCGGCGCCGGGGGCTGCTGCGTCTGCTGCGGGAAGCCGAGCGTCCGCACCGGCTTCCCGTTCGGCTGCTGCGGCGGGGCCGTCGGCGCGGGGGCGGCCTGCGCGGCCTGCGGAAGGTACGTCGCCGCCACCGGCGCCGGGTAGGTCGGGGCGGCCGCAGCCGTCCGCTCCCACTCGCGGCGCTGGCGCTCCATCGTCACCGCGCCCAGGTACAGCATCGGCGACAGGCCCTGCGGCACCGGCCAGCCGACCCGTCCGGCCAGCTCCGCGGTCAGCCGCTCGGCCAGCCCGGACGCCACCGGCTGGTCCAACTCGTGCATGCGGCCCAGCAGTTGGCGTATCGACAGCCACAGCCCGTCCGGCACGGCCGACAGGTCGAGCGCCACCAGGTCGGACCCCAGCATGTGCATCACCTGCGGCGGCACCGGCGGCACCGCACCGTGGTCGCGGGCGCTCTGCGGCAGCCGCTCGCGGATCACCAGCGTCCCCGCGAAGATGTCGCCCAGCCGGCGTCCCTGCGCCGAGAACAGCGACACCAGCACGGCCGGCATCGCCAGCACGCCGAAGTCGATGACCCCCACCAGCCCGCGCACCAGGGCGTGCCGGAACCGGATCGGCCCGCCGTCCGTCCGCACCACCCGCAGGCCCAGGACCACCTTGCCCACCGACTGGCCGCGCCACAGCGTCTCCACCATCACCGGCAGCAGCACGGTGAAGATCACCATCAGCGCCACCTCGAACGCGGCCCCCGCGGCCCCCTCGATCGACGACAGCGCGAAAGCCAGCGCGAACCCGACGAGGAAGTACCCCATCATGTAGATCACCGCGTCCAGCAACCGGGCCAGAGCCCGCGACGGCAATCTCGCCGCCCGCAGCCCCAGGACGACCGCCTCACCGGTCACCAGCTCGCTCACGACACCCACCCGTTCCGCTCCCGGGCCCGCCGGACGACCCACGTCGCGCGATCCGACCCCTCGATCAACAGCGGCAAACATACGGCCGAGCACCCCCGCGCGGTAACCCCGGGCAGCGCATCCGACATCCCCCGACACACCGCGCTCCGGCTCTGGCATGCTGAGCCCCGCACCGCCCCGGCCGCACACCAACCAGTGCCCGCCGTCCTGCCCCACCGCGCACCCGGAGAGAGCCGCAATGGACTTGGACGTCTTCGTCGCCGCCCACCAGGCGGAATGGCAACGGCTGGAGACCCTCAGCAACCGCCGCCGGCTCACCGGCGAGGAGTCCGACGAGCTCATCTCCCTCTACCAGCGCGCCACCAGCCACCTCGCCCAGGTCCAGGCCGCCGCCCCGCACCCCGGCCTGGAGGGACGCCTCACCGCCCTGGTCGTCGGCGGCCGCAACGCCGTCGCCGGCGCCCGCAGCTCCTCGTGGCGCGACGCCACCCGCTACTTCACCGTCAGCTTCCCCGCCGCGCTGTACCGCTCCCGCCGCTGGTGGCTGACCATAGGCGTGGTCTTCTTCGCCCTCAGCGCCCTGCTCGCCTGGTGGATCGGCACCCACGCGGACGTCCGCAACGCGCTGATCCCGCCGGACGAGCTGAAGGAGCTGACCAAGCCCGGCGGCGAGTACGAGGCCTACTACAGCGAGCACCCCTCGGCGAACTTCGCCGCCCAGGTGTGGACCAACAACGCCTGGGTCGCCGCGTACTGCCTGGTCTGCGCCGTCCTGCTCGGCATCCCGGTCGTGTTCATCCTGCTCACCAACATGGTCAACCTCGCCGCCGGCCTCGGGCTGATGGCCTCCGCAGGCCGCCTCCCGCTCTTCCTCGGCCTGCTCATTCCGCACGGCCTGCTCGAACTCACCGCCATTTTCGTGGCCGCCGGCCTCAGCCTCCGCCTCGGCTGGACCGTCATCGACCCCGGCCCGCGCACCCGCACCAGGGCCCTCGCCGAGGAAGGCCGCGCCGTCATCGGCTGCGTCATCGGCCTCGCCGCCGTCCTCCTGGTCACCGGCATCATCGAGGGCTTCGTCAGCGGCTCCGCGCTCCCCACCTGGATCCGGGTCGGCATGGGCCTCGCCGTCGAAGCGCTCTTCCTCTTCTACGCCCTCGTCATCGGCAAGCGCGCCGCCGCTGCCGGCGAACTCGGCGACGTCGAAGCCGCCGACCGCACCGACCACCAGCCGATGGCCGCCTGACCACGGCGTGCCTGGTCACAGGGGGCGTTTCAAACCTGGTAGCCTGGTGATCACCCCGAGGGACCATTGACTTGATCTCTTTGGGTCAGTAGGTTTGAACGGTTGGGCGATTGGACATGCTGTCCGGCCCGGCGTAGAGTCTACGACACCGCAGGAACCGAGAGGTTCTGGCGGAAAACCCCGAAGCAGAGCAGCGCAAAACCTTTGATAAGGTTTGCAGCGAAGTCGAAGGAATTCCCCATCCAGCGGGAATCGAAATCGGATCGAATGAAACTCCGGAAAACGGAGCGGAAAACGTCTGATAAGCTGGAAACACGAAAGAACGAAGCGCCCGGAGGGCCGGTCGGAAGGCCGCTCGAAGGAAGTGTCCGTTCCTTGAGAACTCAACAGCG
>NZ_JBSGDD010000101.1:0-23859 GCF_053602195.1 Kitasatospora sp. NPDC004531
CGTTCCGCCGCGGGGGGCGGGCAGTCCGCGAGCTGGGTGTGACAGGCGCGGCCGGGGCGGGGGGCCCCCCCCCCCCCCGCCGCGCGCCCCCCCCCACCGCTGTTCGCACAACGGCTGAGGGTCAGCGGCCGGCCAGCGTGTGCACGAAGCGCTCCGCGTCGACGGTGCCGAGGCCGGACGCCAGGTCGTAGCCCTTGACGGCCCGGTAGCCCGTCACCGAGTCCCAGGAGTTGTCGCCCTCGGTGACGTCGGTGATGCCGCTCCACTGCGGCGGCAGCGCGGCCAGCGCGTACAGGCGCGGGTTGAGCTGGCCGAGGCGGCGCCCGGCGAGCTGGTCGGCCAGGGCCACGATGCCCGAGAAGATCGGGGTGGCCTCGCTGGTGCCGCCGGTCAGGTGCCAGCCGACCCGGGACGGGTCGTAGGACTCGTACGTCCAGGCGGCGCCGTCCACGGCCGCGCTCATCGAGATGTCCGGGGTGCCGCGGCGGTTGCCGGTCACGCCGGCCACGCCCGCCTGGTACCACGGGCGTTCGAAGACGCCGGAGACGCCGCCGCCGCCCGCGCCGTAGTCGTCGTGCCAGACCTTGTCCGGGGCGGTGCGGTCGCCCTTGTCGTCGAGGGTCAGCTGGGTGCCGCCGACCGAGGTGACCAGCGGGTCCGCGGACGGGAAGGAGTTGACCCGGTACGGGTACAGGTCGGTGCCGTTCTCCATCGCGTCGGTCGCGCCGTTGTCGCCGGACGCGGCGAGCACGGTGACGTCCTTTGCGGCGGCGAACCTGAAGGCGTACCGCAGGCTCTCGATGGACCTGAAGTCGCCCTTGTCGAAGCCCGGGAAGGTGTTCTCGGTGGCGCCGAAGCTCTGCGAGATCACGTCCACGTCGCGGTGCTGCAGGAGCCACTTCTCGGCGTCCATCATCTCCGGCAGGCCGGTGACGCCCTCGGTCTCCGCGACGCCGGTCTCCACCAGCACGATGTGCGCGTCGGGGGCGATCGCGTGCGCGTACTCCACGTCCAGGGTGGTCTCGCCCGCCCAGCCGGTGTGGTCCGGGTTGCCCGGGTCGAACGGCGGGACGTCGCCCCACTTGACCACCTCGACCTGGGTGTCGGGGATGCCCCACTGCTTGTCGAACACCTCCAGGTCGTGCTGGATCGTCGGCGAGCCGAAGGAGTCGACGATCACGATGGTGCGGCCCTTGCCCGTGACGCCCTGCTGGTACAGCGGGTCCAGGTGGTAGGCCCGGCGGTACTGCAGCGGCGAGTAGCAGTGGATGCCGATCTGCGACACGCAGTCCGACGTCGATATCGGCGCGACCCGGCCGACCGCGTCGATGTGCCCGGCCGAGGCGGGGCGCAGGTGGAACGCGGCCGGCCGGTGCGGCTCGGCCGCCGTCCGGGCGGTCGCGGTGGCGCCGGTCAGGGCGGTCGCGCCGACGGCGAGCAGCGCGGCGGCCCGCAGCGCGGTGGAACGTCGGGGACCTGCGGTGGCGGGGTGCATGCCCAAGAGGACTCCTCGATGAGACGGCTCCCGGCCCGACCGGCCGGGACGACCCCTATCCCACCGGCCGCGGCGGGGCCCGGCCATAGTCCGAAACGGGCGGTGCGGATGGCTCCGCGCGGCCACCGGAATCGGTAAAGGAAGGGGAGGGGTTCGGTAACGACCCAGCTCAGCACGGGCGATGACGTCCCGCCAGGTGAACGGCCGGGCGGGTGTACTCCGGTGGCCCGCGCCTCGTAGAGTCGGGCGGCATGGGACTGCTTTCGGCACTGGACGGCCGGTACGGGGACCGCGCGGACGCGGTGGTGGTGGACGGGCACGCGCTGTCCTACGAGGACCTGCTCGGCGCGGCCGGGGCGGTCGCCGAACGGGCCGCCGGCGCACCCGCGTTGGCGGTGCTCGCCCGGCCCGAGCCGGAGACGGTCGCGGCCGTGGTCGGCGGACTGCTGGCCGGCGTCCCCGTGGTGCCGGTGCCGCCCGACTCCGGGCCGCTGGAGCGCGCCCACATCCTGCGCGACAGCGGCGCCACCCTGCTGGCGGGCACCCGTCTGCCGCAGGACGCCGACGGGCCCGCCGCCCTCCCCGTCCGGCTCGCCGACCGGCCGGGCGGCCAGTGGCGGCCCGCCGCCGACGACCCCGACCGGACGGCGTTCGTGCTGTACACCTCCGGCACCACCGGCGCCCCCAAGGGCGCGCTGATCCCGCGGCGCGCCGTCGCCGCCGGACTCGACGGCCTCGCCGACGCCTGGCAGTGGACCGCCGACGACACCCTCGTGCACGGCCTGCCGCTGTTCCACGTGCACGGCCTGGTCCTCGGCGTGCTCGGCGCGCTGCGCACCGGCAGCCGCCTGGTGCACACCGGCCGGCCCACCCCCGCCGGGTACGCCGCCGCCCGGGGCAGCCTGTACTTCGGCGTCCCCACCGTGTGGTCCCGGATCGCCGCCGACACCGACGCCGCCCGCGCCCTCGCCGGCGCCCGGCTGCTGGTCTCCGGCAGCGCGCCGCTGCCCGTCCCCGTCTTCGAACAGCTGCGCCGGCTCACCGGGCAGGCCCCCGCCGAGCGGTACGGCATGACCGAGACCCTGATCACCGTCGCCACCCGGGCCGACGGCGAACGGCGGCCCGGCGCCGTCGGCGTGCCGCTGCCCGGCGTCCGCACCCGGCTGACCGGCGAGGACGGGCAGCCCGTGCCGCACGACGGCGAGAGCGTCGGCGAACTGCAGGTGCAGGGGCCGACGCTGTTCGACGGGTACCTCGGGCGGCCCGAGGCGACGGCCGCCTCGTGGACCGCCGACGGCTGGTTCCGCACCGGCGACGTCGCCGTGATCGGCGCGGACGGCTTCCACCGGATCGTCGGGCGGGCGTCCGTGGACCTGATCAAGAGCGGCGGCTACCGGATCGGCGCCGGCGAGGTCGAGGCCGCGCTGCGCGACCACCCCTCGGTGGTGGACGCCGCCGTGGTCGGCGCCCCCGACGACGACCTCGGGCAGGTGGTCGTCGCGTACGTGGTCGCCGGGGACGGGGGCCTGTCCGGCGAGCAGCTGATCGACTTCGTGGCGACCCGGCTGTCCGTGCACAAGCGGCCCCGGCGGGTCGTGCTCGTCGACGAACTGCCGCGCAACGCCATGGGCAAGGTGCTGAAGAAGCGGCTGCTCGACGCGGGGGCGTAGGGCGCGGGCGCAGGGCGGGGCCCCGCCGCCGCGCAAGGCGGTCCTTTCAGGAGCCCGGGGAGTGGGTACCACTGGGGGTGGCGTGGGGGCCCGGGCCCCGCGGCTGCCCGGCGGACCGGCCGGGCCGGCACGGAGGGACAGGGGTGCTGTGATCGTCTGGGTCAATGGGGCATTCGGGGCGGGCAAGACCAGCGCCTGCCGGGAGCTGACCGGGCTGCTGCCCGGAAGCGTGCTGTTCGAACCGGACACCGTCGGGGCGCTGCTGCGCGCCACCCTGCCGCCCGGCCGCCTCGCCGAGGCGACCGACCCGCAGGAACTCCCCGCGTGGCGGCGGCTGGTCGCCGAGACCGCCGCCGCGCTGGCCGAGGAGAGCGCCGGAGCCGTCCTCGTCCCGATGACACTGCTGCGCCAGGAGCACCGCGACGAGATCTTCGGCTCGCTGGCCGGCCGGGGCATCCCTGTCCACCACGTCGTCCTCGACCCTGTCGAAACGATCCTGCGCGCCCGCATCGCCACCCGCGAGGACACGCTGCGGCTGCGGCAGCACAACCGGGCCGCCCTGCCCGCGTACCTCGCCGCGCGCGGCTGGCTGGCCGGGGACGCGCGCATGATCGACAACGGGGTGCTGACACCGCGGCAGACCGCCGAACGGATCGCCGAACTGGTCCGCAGCGGCGCGGCGCGCTGCCCGATCGTGCGCACCGAGGGCGGCGACGGGGACACCGTGGCCGCCGCCGTCCTGCTCTTCGACGACCGCGACCGGGTGCTGCTGGTCGACCCCGCGTACAAACCCCACTGGGAGTTCCCCGGCGGCGTTGTCGAACGCGGCGAATCACCGACCGCGGCGGCGGTGCGGGAAGCCGCCGAGGAACTCGGACTGCGCCTGCGGCCGGAAGAGCTGCGGCTGCTGGCGGTCGACTGGGAACCCGGCAAGGGCCGCGGGCGCGGCGGGCTGCGCCTGGTCTACGACGGCGGCCGGCTCGGGCCCTCCGAGGTCCTGCGGCTGCGCCTGCCGACCGGCGAACTCCGGGACTGGCACTTCGCGACGCTGCGGGAAGCGGCGCAGATGCTGCCCGCCGCGCGGATGCGACGGCTGACGGCGGCGCTGGAGGCGCGGGCGGTGGGGGAGTTGAGGTACCTGGAAGGCGGGCGGCGGGCGGCGACGGGGGCTGCGCCGGCGCGCTGAGAAGACCGCGGGGGCCTCCCGGCCTGGCGAGCCGGGTGGTGTCCCGACGTGGCGCAGGCCCACCGGCGGTGCGGGCCGACGGGGTGAGCCGCTACTCTCTGCCGCTGCGCCCACGAACGTACGTGGGTTCGGTGGAGGGGACGAGAGACGCGTGACGGAACGGAAACTGGCCCTGGTCTCGGCGGCACGGCGGGCCGTGCTGCGGGCCGACGAGACGGACCGCCCCCGGCTGGTGGTGCTGGCCGTGGGCGGGAGCATCAACTGGATGATGGCGGTGTTCGGCCCGCTGCTCGGGATGATGCTGACCGACGCGTACTACCTGGTGGTGACGGACCGTTGGGTGTACGTGCTGAGCAGCTCGCGCAACGCGGACGGGCCGGAGCGGACGGTGCACGCGGTGGCGCTCGCGGACGCGGGCACGATGGTGGAGAAGGTGAAGCTCGGCACCACGTGGAACTCGCTGTGGCTGCGGATCCCCGGGCGGCGGTGGCCGGTGCGGCTGAAGGTGTCGTTCCACTCGCGGCCCGAACTGGACCGGTTCCTCGCCAGGTTGTGAGCGTGGGGCCGCCGCCCGGGCGGGGTGTCCGGGCGGCGGGGCGTCGGCTTTCTGCTACTCGCCGGGCTGGGGGAGGTAGCCGTTCTCCGACAGGTGGGCGCCGATCATCCGGTAGACGGCGGGGTCGTCGGGGGTGAGGGCGGCGAGGCCGTCGACGTAGCGGTTGTACATGCAGAAGGCGGAGGCGATCAGGACGGTGTCGTGGAGGGTGGCGTCGTCCGCGCCGAGGGCGCGGGCGGCGGCGATGTCCTGTTCGGTGACGGAGAGTCCGCTCTCGGCGACCTTGCCGGCGAGCTGGAGCAGGGCCCGCATCAGGTCGGAGACCGGGGCGGTGGCGAGGTCGGTCTGGACGGCGTCGACCAGGGCGGTGTCGCCGTCGAGGCGGTGGGCGGCGGTGGCGCCGTGGGCGGCCGCGCAGTAGCGGGTGCTGTTGAGGGAGGAGACGTAGGCGGCGATCAGTTCGCGTTCGCCGACGGTCAACGGGGAGTCGCCGCGCAGGAGTTGTTCGGCGAGTTCGCTCAGGCGCAGGCCGGACGCGGGGTTGAAGGACAGCAGGCCCCGGATGCCGGGGTGGGGGGAAGGGAGCGCGATGTGCGGCATGGCCATTACTGAACCCGCTCAAGACGCCCTTGGCAAGGCCTTGACCTGCGGTTGTGCGGTCACGGCGGGTAGGCGGCGGGCGGCTCGGACGCGCCCCTCGCGGGCGGGGCGGGTCCTGGCCGGAGACCCGGGCGGGCAGATTAGGATGGGCGACCGTGACTGACACCGGTAGCACTCAGGACCAGGACCCCGTCGAGCCGGTCGCGGCCCCTGCCGCCGACGCCGGTGACGAGGCGTCGGACGCACGTGGGATCGCGGACGCGGAGAGCGACGCCGAGCGCGACGTCGAGAGCGACGCCCGGAGCGACGCCGACGCGAGCGCCGAGCAACTCGCGCTGCTCGACGGGGTGTGGGACGTCGTGGTGGTCGGCGCCGGCCCCGCCGGGTCGTCGGCGGCGTACGCGGCCGCGACCCGCGGGCGGCGGGTGCTGCTGCTCGACAAGGCCGAGCACCCCCGCTACAAGACCTGCGGCGGCGGCATCATCGGACCGTCCCGGGACTCGCTGCCGGCCGACTTCAAGTTGCCGTTGCAGGACCGGATTTCGGCCGTCACCTTCGCCCTGAACGGCAAGTGGACGCGCACCCGGCGCTCGAAGCGGATGCTGTTCGGCGTGGTCAACCGCGACGAGTTCGACCTCCGCCTGGTGCAGGCCGCCGAGCAGGCCGGCGCGGTGCTGGTCACCGGCGTCACCGTGACCGGCATCGAGCAGCAGGGCGGGGACAGCCGCACCGTGTTCGTGACGCTCGCGGGCGGCGGGCGGGTGGAGGCGCGGGCCGTGGTCGGCGCGGACGGCTCGGCCAGCCGGATCGGGCGCCACGTCGGCGTCAGCTTCGACCAGATCGACCTGGGGCTGGAGGCGGAGATCCCCGTCCCGGAGTCCGTTTCGCGGGAGTGGGCCGGGCGGATCCACCTGGACTGGGGGCCGCTGCCGGGGTCGTACGGGTGGGTGTTCCCGAAGACCGACTCCGGGACGCTGACCGTCGGCGTGATCTCCGCGCGCGGCGAGGGCGAGAAGACCAAGCAGTACCTGGCGGACTACATCCGGCGGCTCGGGCTGTCCGGGTTCACGCCGCTGGTCGAGTCCGGGCACCTGACGCGGTGCCGCGCCGAGGACTCTCCGCTCTCGCGCGGGCGGGTGCTGGTGGCCGGCGACGCGGCCGGGCTGCTGGAGCCGTGGACCCGCGAGGGCATCTCGTACGCGCTGCGCTCCGGGCGACTGGCCGGCGAGTGGGCGGTGCAGGTCGCGGAGGCGGCGGGGGCGGCGGACGTGCGGCGGCAGGCGCTCAACTACTCGTTCGCGATCAAGGCGGGCCTGGGGGTGGAGATGCGGGCCGGCAAGATCATGCTGGCCTCGTTCGAGAAGCGGCCGCACCTGTTCCACGCGGCGGTCTCGCTGATCACGCCCGCGTGGCGGGCGTTCGCGCGGACCACGCAGGGGCACACGACGTTCGCGCAGATCATGCGGGATCACCGGGCGGCGCGGAAGTTGGCTTCGGTCGCGGGGCGTTGAGACTGCGGATCCGCCCGCGGAGGGAGTTCCCTTCGCGGGCGGATCTTTGTGTTGGGGGGCTTGCTGGGTCGGGCGTGGTCCGGGGTCCGTCCGGGGAGGGGGGCTTTCTTCGTCGGGCGGATCTTTGCGTTGGGGGCCTCCCGCTTCGCGCAGTTCCCCGCGCCCCTGCGGGGCGCTGTTCGGCGGGGCGCTGTTGGGCGGGGTGCTGGTGGGGCGGGAGGCCAGGAACTGGTGGGGGGCGGGGACTGGCGGGGCTACTTGAGGCCGGTGTCCAGGGCGTTCATCAGGGTGCCGGTGGGGGTGTCGCCGGACATTTCCCAGATCATGGCGCCGAGGAGGTTCTTGGACTTGAGCCAGGCGGTCTTCTGGGCGATGGACCAGGCGTCGTCGAAGGTCCACCACTGGCCGCCGTTGCCGGTGTAGCCGTAGGTGGAGACGGAGGCGGGGTCGTGGTAGACGGTGAGGTTGGGGACGGAGGTGATGAGGTTGTTGTAGCCGCGGGTGCCGGCTTCCTCGGCGAACTGGCCGGGGGCGGCGCCGCCGGCGGACTGCCAGGCGCCGTGGGCGCCGCCGTCGGTGACGTTCTGCCAGCCGCGGCCGTAGAAGGGGAAGCCGATGGTGAGTTTGCGGGGGTTGACGCCGGCGTCGAGGTAGGCGTTGACGGCGTTCTCGATGGAGAAGTGGAACGGGTAGGGGTCGTTGGCGTCGGTGCGGAGGTTGGACGCCTGGCCGGTGCGGTTGGGCTCCCAGGAGTTGTCGGAGCCGGAGCCGTGGAAGTCGTAGCCCTGGACGTTGGCGATGTCGAGGGACTGGAAGATCTTCGAGAGGTCCCAGCCCTGGCCGATCTTGGCGGGGTCGGCGGGGGTGAAGGCGGTGAGCAGCTTGTGCGAGCCGCCGAGGGCGTCGAGCTGGCGGCGGAACTCGGCGAGCAGCAGGGTCAGGTTGTCCTTGTCGGCGGGGGAGTAGTGGTTGCCGGCGTGGCCGTCGGGGGAGCCGGGCCACTCCCAGTCGATGTCGATGCCGTCGAAGATGCCGGCGCCGGTGCCGGGGCCGCCCGCGCCGTTGTAGGAGGGCAGGTTGCCCTTGATCCAGATGTCGATGCAGGAGGAGACGAGCTTCTTGCGGGAGGCGTCGGTGGCGGCGGCGTCGGAGAAGTACTTGGAGTACGTCCAGCCGCCGAGCGAGACGACGACCTTGAGGTTCGGGTACTTGGCCTTGAGCTTCTTCAGCTGGTTGAGGTTGCCGCGCAGCGGTGACCAGCCGTCGTCGGCGACGCCGTCCACGGACTGGGCGGCGCTCATCGGGCGGGCGTAGTCGGCGTCGGCGTCGCCCGCGCCGGTGCCCTGGTCGGGGTCCTGCGGGTTGGCGGTGGTGCCCTTGGTGACGCCCGCCAGGCAGGTCAGGTTGACCGGGTCGATGTTCTCGAAGGCGTAGTTGATGACGTCGAGCTTGGCGGCGCTGCCGGAGGTGTCGAGGTTCTTGACGAAGTACTGGCGGCCGTAGATGCCCCACTGGACGAAGTAGCCGACCCGGGAGTACTTGCCGGGGCCGGCCAGGTCGCCGGTGGTGACGGTGAGCGCGCCCGAGGCGGGGGAGTTGTTGTCGGCGGCGTCCCGGGCCTTGACCGTGAAGGTGTACGCGGTGGCGGGGGAGAGCTGTCCGACGGTGGCGGTGGTGCCGGTGACGGTCTGGACCAGGGTGGCGCCCTGGTAGACGTCGTACGCGGCGACCCGCTTGTTGTCGGTGGCGGCGTCCCAGGCGAGCGAGACGCTGGTGGAGGTGGTGCCGGTGGAGCGCAGGTTGCCCGGGGCGGTGGGCGGCACGGTGTCGGTGGCCGGGTCGACGGTGGCGGCCGTCAGGGCGGTGCTGACCGGGCCGGTGTTGCCGCGGGTGTCCTTGGCGCGGACGGTCAGGTTGTAGGTGGTCGCCGGGGTGAGGTTGGTGAGCGTGGTGGAGGTGCCGGTGGCGGAGCCGAGGATCACCGAGCCGTTGAGGACGTCGTAGGAGGCGACCGGGAAGTCGCCCTTGCCCGCGGCCGTCCAGCTCAGCGAGAGGCTGTGGGCGGTGGCGTCGACCAGCGTCGGGGCGCCGGGCGCGGTCGGCGGGACGTCCGGGGTGCCGTCGCACTTGTCGCCGTTGACGCGGCAGTTGAGCGGTGCGCTGATCGGCCCGTTGCCGATGAACCAGAAGCTGTACGGCTCGGTGGAGCCGTTCGCGGGCACCGTCGCGTTGTAGTACGCGTTGGTGGCGACCACGTGGCTGCCGGTGGTGGTGGCGGTGCCGTTGTAGCTGCCGTTCATGGTGACGCCGGAGGGCAGGTCGAACTCCAGCGTCCAGCCGGTGACGGCCGTCGCGTTGGGGTTCTTGACGACGAGCGTGCCCTTCCACCAGGAGCCGTAGTTGTCGCTGGTGAAGGTGGCGGTGAGCTTGGCCGCGGCGTGCGCGGGGGTGGCGGCGAGCAGGGCGATCGGCAGGGCGAGCGTGGCCAGCAGGGCCAGCAGTTTGGCCCGGAGGCGTTGCCTGGAGCGGACGTGCATCGGTACTCCCTGTCTGGTGTGGGGGATTCCGTACAGGGGTGCCGGGGAGCCAGCACACAGGAGGGTAGGTGGACTGGACCAACTCGTCAACAGGTCTATACCGGAAGGGAGTTGACGAAGATCGGCCCGGCATGATCCACCGACTGTCGGTGCCGGCCGGCAGGATCCACCGCATGGGACTCGATGTGGTGGTGGGGGCGCTGATCGGCGCCGAGCAGGACACGGCGGACTGGTTCCGCGAGGAGTGCGCGACGATCCGCGCCGTGCTGGAGCGCGAGGGCCTGCCCGGCTGGCAGGAGCCGGAGAGCGGGCAGCAGTTCGGCGACCGGGTGTGGGGGTACTCGGGGCTGCACACGCTGCGCCGCCTCGCCGCCCACCTGGCGGCCACCGGGCAGCTGCCCGAGCCGCTGGCGGAGGGCGAACGGGCCTCCGAGGACCGGGAGTTGAGGGAGGCGTACGACGACATACCGGACGACCCGGCGGGCCCGTTCGACCACCTGATCCACCACTCGGACTGCGAGGGCTACTACGTCCCGGTGGACTTCGGGCCGGTGCTGGTGGACGAGGAGCCGGCCGGCGGCATGCTCGGCTCCTCGGTGCGGCTGCTGGCCGAGCTGCGGGTGGTCGCCGAGGCGCTCGGGCTGCCGGAGGACCTCGACCCGGACGGGAAGGAGGTCACCGACGTGCTCGACGGCGCCGACCCGGAGGAGAAGGGCTGGAAGCGCTACGGCACCGAGTCGTTCATCTGCCTGCAGCTGATGCGCGCGGCCCGGCACTCGGTGGAGACCGGCGCGGTCATGGCGTTCTGCTGACCGCGCCGGCAGCGGCTCAGCCGCGGACGGCGAGCTCCGCCACCACCGCGCGGTGGTCCGTCCGCGCCAGGGTGTGCTCGCCGACCGACACCGCCGTCAGCTCCCGGCCGTGCAGGACGTGGTCGATCTGGATCACCGGCGGCAGGAACGGCAGGTCCCGGTTGTCCTCCGGCCAGGTCGGGAACAGCCCCGCCCCCAGCTCGGCGTGGGTGTCCGCCAACCCCGTCGCCAGCAGGCTCCGCATCGGCGCGTGGTCGAGCGTCGCGTTGAAGTCGCCCAGCAGCACCGCGTCGGCGGTCCGCCCCGGCGCGGCGTCGCGCAGCGCGCGCAGGTCGGCCGCCCACCTGCGGGCGTCGCCGAGCGGGTAGTACGTGTGCACCGCCACCAGCCGCACCGGCCGGCCGCCGACCTCGACGCTCACGTTGGTGGTCGGCCAGTCCGGATCCGCCGCGCCCGTGACCGGCAGCCGGGTGTAGATCGCGGTGTCGGTGCCCTCCGGCAGCTCCCGGTGCGGCAGCAGCTCGCGGATGCCCGCCTCGTCCAGCGCGGCCGCCGCCGAGCCGCTCAACTCCTCCACCGCCAGGGCGTCCAGGCGCTGCTCCCGGACCAGGTCGACCAGCGCCTTCGGCGAGACGCCGCCCATGTAGGCGTTGCTGGTGCCCACCCGCAGCCGCGGCGCACCCGCCGGCGCCGCCCCGGCGTCCGGGACCAACCGCGGGACCAGCCACCACAGTTGGACCCCCACCAGGACCACGGCCAGGGCCGCGAGCCGGCGGCGGCGCAGCACGGCCAGCACCACCGGCACCGGCAGCGTCAGCAGCGCCGCGTACGGCAGCGTCGCCATCGGCAGGGCGAGGGTCGTCCCGTCGTCCAGCCCCAGCACCCGGACGGCGGCGAGGGCCGCCGCGCCGAGCAGCACCAGCCCGCACAGGCCGGTCAGGGCCGTCCGCCACCACCGGCGGGCGGGTGGGCC
Organism: Kitasatospora sp. NPDC004531; assembly: GCF_053602195.1. Classification (NCBI taxonomy): domain Bacteria; kingdom Bacillati; phylum Actinomycetota; class Actinomycetes; order Kitasatosporales; family Streptomycetaceae; genus Kitasatospora; species Kitasatospora sp. NPDC004531. The sequence continues at coordinate 11,341 of NZ_JBSGDD010000101.1, forward strand.
GGTCTTCGATCTGCCGTCAGCCACGATGCTCCCAAGATCGCCGATTGCCGTTGCCCGGGGAAGACGATCACGGCCCGGCCGCGGTTCCGGCCGCGGGTTGCAGTGCGGAAGGACGTGTACAGCCCAGGTTTACCCGCGCCGTACCACCCGGGGTTGACGACTGCTCGGGGCCCCGCGGCCAGGATGAGCCCGTCCCGACCGGAGCCCCACGAAGGAGAAGCACCGTGAAGAAGACCGCAGCGGTCCTCGCAGGCACCGCCCTGCTCGCCCTCGCCACCGCCGTGCCGGCCCACGCCTCCGACGACTGGAGCAAGATCTCCGGCTGGTCCTACCTGGCCAACAGCCAGCCCACCGGCTACATGTACGAGTACGACCTGGCCGAGGGCTGGGGCCGGGTCGACTGGAGCGGCACCACCGTCGAGGTCCACGCCGGCGCGCAGGACATCCTCGAGGGCGACGGGTACTGCGCCGTCACCCAGCTCCGCTACCACGTGAAGACCGGCGCCAGCTGGAACCCCGACTGGCAGTACCGCAGCCCCGCCGTGGACTGCACCGGCAACGGCAGCCAGGTCGTCTCGTCCTACTACCGCTCCAACTACCCCGTCAAGGACGTCGCGTTCCGCGTCTGCGTGGGCGGCCCGGACGGGACGGTCGTCGACTGCCGCGCCTGGTCCTGGTAGCGCCCCGGCCGCTCACCGGCCGCCGTCCGGGCGGTGGACGGTGAGCTCGCCGTAGGCCGCCAGCGCCCCGGCCGGGTCGGTCGGCGCGGGGCGCAGGACGGCGTTCAGGAAGGCGAGGGTGGCCCCGGCGGTGACGCGGACGCTCGCGGCGCGGCCCAGGGAGCCGACCAGCGACGGCACCGGCGGCAGGTAGAGCGGGCCGTCCATGAAGCTCAGGTGCGCCGCGCCGGGGACGGTGAGCCGGTAGCCCGGCGCGGTGCCCGCCGCGAGGGCTTCCGCCAGGCGGGGCAGGTAGCGCGGGTCGGTGCTCGCGGTGACGGCCTGGGTCAGGGCGAGCACCGGCCGTGCCAGGGCCGGGGAGAGCGGGCCGTGCGGGTAGCCGTCCAGGTCGACGACGGCGGCGAAGCGCGGGTCCTGCCGGGCGGCCTGCAGGGCGGCGGCGCCGCCCATCGAGTGCCCGGCCGCCGCGGCCCGGCCGGTGTCCAGGCGTCCGGCCAGCGGATCGGTGCTCCCGGCCCGGCCGGCGTCCTCCAGCCGGGTCAGCACGAAGCGCAGGTCGGCGGCGCGGAGGGCGGTCCAGTCGGCGGCGAGCCGCTCGTCCGCGTCCCGGTCGCCGGTGGAGGCGGTCGCGGAGCGGATCGTCCGGCCGTCGTCGAGGACCACGACCGCCGAGTCGTACGGGTGGTCGAGGGCGGCCACCAGGTAGCCGTGACTGGCCAACTCCTCCGCCCACGCGGTGTTCTGGGTGCGCACCCCGCCCGAGCCCGGCGAGAACAGCACCACCGGGAACCGTTCGCCGCCGTCGGCCGGCGGCGCGTCGACCACCGCGCGGGAGCGGGCCCGGGGAACGCCGTCCACCAGGAAGCCGGGCAGGCCGGCCGCGTCGGCGAGGGCGTCGGAGACGGTGCGCGCCTCCTGTTCGGTGCGCCCGAGGTAGCGGGCCCGCGGCGCGCCCGCCGGGGCCCGCCGCGCCGGGTACCAGAGCTGGACGACGACCGTGCGCCGGTCGTCCGGGTCGGCCGTGAACGTCTCGGGGCGGCCGGGGTCGGTCCACTGCACCACCCGGGTGCCGACCGCGAACGGGCCCGACGGCTCGGGGAACTCCGGCACCGGGAACGCCCACGCGGCCACCGGCCCGGCGGCGATCAGGCCCAGGCACGCCGCCGACCCCGGCAGCGCCGGCCACCAACGGGCCCGCCGCGCCGGCCGGTCGGGCCGCCGGCGCAGGACCGGAGCGAGCGCGAACGGCAGCGCCAGGGCGGCGCCCGCCAGCACCGGCAGGAGCTGCCAGCGCAGCCCGGCCACCGCCAGCACGAGCGCGGCCGCCGCGACGACCGCCGCCGCCGCGACCGTCGCCCGCGGGCGGACGGCGGGCGGGAGCCAGCGGGCCGTCACCAGCACGACGGCGCCCAGGACGGCGAGGAACTCCGGAAGGGACAGCGGCAGCCCCGCGATGGTCTCGGTCACGCCCGCCATCCTCGGCGCGCGGCGCCCGCCGCCGCATCGGCCTCGGGTCGTTGCCGCGTCGCCCGCAGGTCGCAGCGAACGCGCCGCGGCGGCGGCCGGAGTGCGACCGCAGGAGGAGGCCGGGACCTCCCGCAGGAGGACACCCGGGCCGCCGCCGGGGTCAGGGGCCGAGCAGCTGCTCGGCGAGCGGGCTGCGCGCGTACAGCACCAGGCGGCCGTGCCGGGCGCGGGTGACCAGGCGGGTGGTGTGCAGGACGGCGAGGTGCTGGCTGACCGCGCCGGGGGTGACGCCCAGGCGGCGGGCCAACTCGGTGGTGGCGGTGGGCTCCTGGAGCAGCGTCAGCAGGCGGGCCTTCGGTGCGCCGAGCAGCTGCTCCAGGGCCTGCGGCGCGGGCGGCGGGTCGGCGGGGCCGGTCAGGTTGCCCTGGCCGCGCGCCAGGTAGCTGATCGACGGGGTCAGGTCGGGGCCGATCGCGGTGATCGCGCCGCGCGCGAAGCAGGTCGGCAGCAGGGCCAGGCCGCGCCGGTCCACCGGGATGTCCAGGTCGCTGTCGCCCCAGTCGCGGTCGATGGTCAGCACCCCGTCCGTCCAGCGCAGCCGGTGGTCGAGGTCGGCGAACAGGCCGGCCGCGCCGCGTTCGGCCAGCACCCGGGCGCGGTGCACGATGTCGGCGTGCAGCACCGAGCGGGCGCGCGGCCACCAGGCGGGCTCCAGCACGTGCGTCCAGTACTGCTCCAGGGCGTCGGCGACCCGCCGGACCAGCTCCGCCGGGCGGTCGTCGAAGGCCGCCAGCAGCGGCGGCACCCGGCGGTCGTGGGGCAGGAAGGTGACGTCCAACTCGTGCCGCAGCCGGGCGGGTTCGAAGGCGCGGACGACGGCCAGCTCGGCCCGGAAGTCGGGAAACGGGACGCTCGGGCGGGGCGTCAGGAAGTCCGGCACGTACTTGTTGCCCGCCACCAGGGCGCGCAGCAGCGGCGCGGCCGGCAGGGCCTCGAAGGCGGGGCGCATCGCCTCGAACGCCGCGCCGTGCGGGTACTGGCCGGGGTGGGTCCACATCCGCAGGCTGAGCACCGTCTCCTGGAGCGGCGAGCAGGCGAAGTAGGTGGCGGCCAGGTCGGCCAGACCCAGCCGGAACCGCAGCACCATGGCGTTCCCCCTGTTCGGGCCGGTGGATTCAGGCCCGGGCTAAATCAATACCACCCTCGCTCCGTACCCGGTCTGATCGGGTCATGACCGCCACTGAACTCGCGGCCGACGAGGCCGCGTCGCCCAGCCATGCCCCGAGCCGGTTCGCCCGGCTGATCCCGCAGGACCCGGTGCTGCGCCGGCTGTCCCTGATCACCCTGATCAACACCGCCGGCAACGGCCTGACGATGACGCTGTCGGTGCTGTTCTTCACCCGCGTCCTGGGCTTCGGGGTGGCGCAGGTCGGCCTGGTGCTGACCGTCGCGGGGGCGGTCGGGCTGGCGGCGGGCGTGCCGGCGGGATGGCTGTCCGACCGGTACGGGCCCAAGCCGGTGCTGGTGGCGCTGCTGGCGGTGCAGACGGTGTGCGCGCTCGGGTACGTGCTGGTGCACGACCTGACGGCGTTCGCGGTGCTGGCCTGCGTGCTGGCGGCCGCCGACCGGGGCGGCTCGGCGGTGCGCGGCGCGCTGTTCGCCGAGGTGCTGCCGGCGGACGGCCGGGTGACGGGGCGGGCCTACCTGCGGGCGGTCACCAACATCGGCATCGGCGCGGGCACCGCGGCCGCCGCCGTGGTGCTCCAACTCGACACCCGCGGCGCGTACGTGACGGCGCTGCTGGTCGACGGTGCGACCTACGGCGTGATCGCGGTGATGTACGCGGCCCTGGTGCACCTGCCGCCGCGGGCCGCCGACCACGCCGAGAAGGCCAGGGCCGAGGGCGGGACGCTCGCGGTGCTGCGGGACGGGCGCTACCTGGCGATGACCGGCCTGAACGCGGTGGTCACGCTGCAGTTCGTGATGATCGAGGTCGGGGTGCCGCTGTGGGTGGTGCGGGAGACCGACGCGCCGCGCTGGATGGCGGCCGGCGGCCTGCTGGTGAACACCGCGCTGGTGGTCGTCCTGCAGGTGCGGGCCACCCGGGGCACCGAGGAGGTCGGCGCGGCCGCCCGGATCTTCCGCCGGGGCGCGCTGCTGGTGGCCGGCTCCTGCGCGGTGCTGGCACTGGCCGCCGGACTGCCCGGCTGGGCGGCGGCGCTGATGGTCGCCGCCGGGGTCGGACTCCAGGCGCTCGGCGAGGTGTACAGCCAGGCCGGGGCCTGGGCGCTGGGCTACGACCTGGCGAAGGAGCACGCGCACGGCGCCTACCAGGGCGTCTTCAACACCGGCATGTCGGGCGCGCTGATGGTCGGCCCGGTGCTGATCACCTCGGTGGTGATCGCCCACGGCACGGCGGGCTGGCTGCTGCTGGCCGCGCTGTTCGCCGCCGCGGGCTTCGGCATGACCCTGCTGGTGCGGCGCTGACGGCGGGAAGCACAACGGCGCGGGTGACCGGGGGGTCGCCCGCGCCGTGGTGGTGCCGTCGGGGGTCAGCAGCTCAGGTTCGAGCCGGTGGGGACGCCCAGGATGGCGGCGAAGGAGGTGTAGGCGTTGATCCGGCTCTGCACCTGCGCCGGGTTGCCGCCGTTGCACTCCAGCGCGCCGTTGATGGAGCGGATGGTCTCGCCGAAGCCCTTGCCGTTGACCATGGCGTTGTGCGCGGTCATGGTGCCCGGGCCGTTCTGCGTCATCCAGTACCAGATGCCGGTCTTCCAGGCGACGGCCGCGTCGGTCTGCACCAGGTTCGGGTTGTGCAGCAGGTCGATGCCGAGCGCGTCGCCGGCCGCCTTGTAGTTGAAGTTCCAGCTCAGCTGGATCGGGCCACGCCCGTAGTAGGCGGCCTGGCCGGCCGGGCAGCCGTAGGGCTGGGTGGTGTCGCAGTAGTGCGGGTAGTTGGCGGTGTTCTGCTCGACGACGTACACCAGCCCGCCGGTCTCGTGGTTGATGTTGGCGAGGAAGGCCGCCGCCTCCTGCTTCTTCACGGTGTCCGAGCCGGTGCCCGCGAACGCCGGGTAGGCGCTCAGCGCCGCGACCAGGCCGTTGTACGTGTAGAACGGGTTCCGGCTCGGGAACATCTGGTTGAACTGGGCCTCGGAGACCACGAATCCGCCCGGGTTGGGGGTGGTGCTGCCGGTCGGGCTCGGCGAGGGCGAGGGCTGGTCGTCGGCGCAGTTCGACGGGCTCCAGTACCAGGTGGAGACCGTCGGGTCGTAGCCCGGGTTGTCGTGGGTGGCGACGTAGAACTTGCCGTTGGGCACGTACTTGACCACGGTGCCGGTCGTGTACTGGGTGCCGGCCACCCAGACCTGGAAGGCGCAGACCGAGCCGGACGGCTTCGGGCTCGGGCTGGACGTGCCGCCGGTGGGGGTGCTGGTCGGGGTCGGCGTGCCGCCGCCGCAGGCGCCCTGGTCGGCCCAGACGCCGGTGCCGGCGGTGGACGGGGCCTCGCCCTGGGTCCACCACTTGGCGTTCCAGTTGTGGCCGTTGTAGGAGGCGCTCATTCCGCCGGTGTACACCTGCGAGGCCGAGTACGGCGTCGTGCAGGCGGTGGCGGCGGTGGAGGAGGCCGGCAGCATGACGGCCAGTCCGGTGGCGGCCAGCGCACCGGTCAGCAGGGCGGCGATCCGGCCGCGGCCGGAGCGTGAACGGCGGTGGGAGAGCGTGCGGGTGGGGGACATCGGCCACTCCTTGTGGGGGGAACGAGCGGTGTGTCATGCACTCAAGCCAGGGTGGCCGTTAACTGTCAATAGGTCTAGACCTTAAGAGAATTGGGGGCGTGTACGCACCGAATGCTGGTCACCGGGGCGGGCGTCGTGCCAGGGTGCAGGCGAAAGACCGTCCGACCCACCCTCAGCCGGAAGGCAGGCCGAACCAGATGACCAGCGAAGCGCTCCTGCGCCGCAGCACCGCCGACGCCGTCGCCACCCTCGTGCTCGACTCCCCGCACAACCGCAACGCCCTCTCCACCCGGCTGATGGCCGAGCTCACCGCGGGCCTCGCCGAGGCCGCCGCCGACCCCGAGGTGCGCGCCGTCGTCCTCGGCCACACCGGGCGGGTGTTCTGCGCCGGCGCCGACCTCTCCGAGGCCACCGGCGACGACCCCACCGTCGGACCGCGCGGCCTGGTCGCCCTGCAACGCGCCCTCGTCGACTGCCCCAAGCCCGTCATCGCCCGCCTGGACGGCCACGTCCGGGCCGGCGGACTCGGCCTGGTCGGCGCCTGCGACCTGGCCGTCGCCGGGCCCGACTGCACCTTCGCCTTCACCGAGGCCCGCCTCGGCCTCGCCCCCGCCGTCATCTCGCTGCCGCTGCGCCCCAAGCTGGAGCCGCGCGCCGCCGCCCGGTACTACCTCACCGGCGAGACCTTCGACTCCGCCGAGGCGGCCCGGATCGGGCTGGTCACCGAGGCCGCCGACGACACCGGCGCCGCGCTGAAGACGATCCTGGACGCGCTGCGGCTGTGCTCGCCGCAGGGCCTCGCCGAGTCCAAGCAGCTGGCCAACGCCGCCGTCCGGGAGTCCTTCGAGCGGCACACCGAGGAGCTGGTCGCCCAGTCGGCGCGGCTGTTCGGCTCCGAGGAGGCGCAGGAGGGCATGCGCGCCTTCCTGGAGAAGCGGCCCGCGCGCTGGGTGCGCTGAGCCGGTCCCCGGCCGGAAGTTACCGGCCGGTGTGAGTTTGGTCCCGTTGCCGGTCACGGGCCTGCGGCGGCCGATACGGTGAGCGCATGTCGATCGTCCGCGCGCTGCTGGAGTCCGTCCGCGAGAGGTCGCGCCGGGCGGCCGGGCGCGCGGTGCACCGGGGCTGGCGCTGGGTGCAGGACGCCGGCGCGGTCAGCAACCGGAGCCCCGGGCCGTACCGGTTCGGGGAGCTCGGCGACGGCACCAAACTGGCCTTCCCGCTCGGCACCGTCTTCAACGAACAGTGGATCACCGTCGGGCCGTTCTCCATCATCGGCGAACGCGTCACCATCTCGGCCGGCTTCCTGCCCGGGCTCGACCTCGGGCCCGAGCCGATCGTCCGGATCGGCGGCGGCTGCGTGATCGGCCGGGGCAGCCACATCGTCGGGCACCAGCAGATCGTGCTCGGCGACGACGTGTGGACCGGCCCGAACGTCTACATCACCGACCAGGCGCACGAGTACCGCGACACCGAACTGCCGATCGGCAAGCAGTGGCCGCGCAACGAGCCCGTCTCGATCGGCGCCGGCTCCTGGATCGGCACCGGCGCGGTGATCCTGCCCGGCGCGCGGCTCGGCCGCAACGTGGTGGTCGCCGCCAACTCCGTGGTCTCCGGCGAAGTCCCCGACTACGCGGTGGTGGCCGGCGCCCCCGCCCGCCAGGTCCGCACCTGGAACCCCGAGGACGGCTGGCAGCCCCCCATCCGCCACGAGGCCCCCCGCCCCGTCCCCGACGGCGTCACCGCCGAACAGCTGCGCGCCCTGGTCGGCTGGGACCTGCGGCTGCCGGGCGAGGGCGCCGCCCCCGAGGAGTAGCCGCGGGCGCTCCCCGGGACGGCACGGGGTGCAACGAGGGTCACAGGTGGACAACACCGGCGACCCGGCCGGCCGGAACGGTGCGGCGAGGAGCGCCGCGTGCGGCAGGATGCTCCCTCGTGGATCTCGCTGATGACGGGGTCGGGCCGCGGGGGCGTCGACAGGTCGTGATCGGGATCCGGTTCAACTGATCCGAATCCACCTGGAATTGACCATGTACCTCGGCAGAATCGCCGTTGCCGCCTCGGCGGCCGCCCCCGCCCTCACCGCCCGCGGTCCGAACGTCCCGAACGACGGCCACTTCGAAGCCGTCGGCGAACCCACGGTCCACGACGTCGGTAACACCACCAGGACCCTGCTGCCGGACGAGAACCTCCGGGCCGGGGAGGTCGACGACAAGGGCGCTCTGCTCGGCGTCGCGCAGCTGTAACGCCCCTGACGGCACGTCGGCGGCCGAACGGCGGTCCGGACGCTGTGGGGGCGACCGGAACGCCTTTCGGCCGCCGAGGCGTCAGGTGCGCGGCCACCGGCCGTCAGCTGCGTTCGGTACGGCTGAATCCGAGTGGGCCGCCGTCCGCGGCGTGCCCCCGTTGTCCTGAGGAGAGCACGATGAACCGACATGTGAGAGGCACCGTGGGCGCGATACTGTCCGCGGTGCTCGGCCTCGGGTCGCTGATGGTGTCCGCCGCCGCCCCGGCGCACGCGGACAGCCCCATGAGCACCCCCTGGTACGAAAGCCTGAGCTCCGCCACGGCCGGCTCGGACTGGATGCAGGGCGTTCCCGACAGCACCGACCTGGGCGCCATGTCCATCCCCGGAACCCACGAGTCGCTGTCCACCTTCGGCGGCGACTCGACCCAGACCCAGGAGGGCGACTCCACCCAGGCCGGCAACCTGCCCGCCCAACTGGCGGCCGGCATCCGGGCGTTCGACATCCGGGTCCGCGTCGTCGGCGGGCAGAGCAAGTCGAACGGCGAATACGTCGCCGGCTCGTACGCCGTCCACCACGGGATGGTCTACCAGCACGCGATGCTGGGCGACGCCCTCAACCAGTTCCAGACGTTCCTGGCGAACCACCCCGGCGAGACGCTGCTGCTCCGCCTGAAGGCCGAGTGCACCGGTTCGGGGACCTCGTGCACCGACGACCTGGTGGACGTCGAGGCGCCGCCCGTCTACGACTCCGCCTCCGAGACCTACGTCCCCGCCACGCCCTCCGCCGACGCCAAGACCGCCTACCGGAAGAACCTCTTCGGCCGCTACTTCGCGGAGCGCCCCGGCCTGTTCTACGCGCCGTCGGTCACCCCGCCGACCGACACGGTGAACCAGGGAGAGGTCCCGACGCTCGGCGCCGTCCGGGGGAAGCTGGTGCTGACGGGCCTCTACGGCCCCTTCGGCGGCGACTACGGGTGGGGCCTGAAGCAGCAGACCTCCGGCATGGAGAACAACAAGGGCGCCAGCCTCGCCGGCGAGGCCGGGGACTGCAAGGACCGGACCGACTCCGCCGACCACACCTGCTTCGTCCAGGACCAGTACGACGTCCCCAACATGATGGCCATCGCCAGCAAGCGCGACTACGTGCGGCGGCACCTGGACCGCCAGAACAGCGATCCCGACCAGGACAAGAAGCTGTACATCAACTACACCAGCGGCGCCTCGGAGTTCGCGTACCCCTACTCGGTGGCCAGCGGCTGCGCCGCCCAGATCTGCACGAGCCAGGGCGTCAACGAGTTCCTGCTGACGTACCTCAACCAGACCACGGGCACGCACGCCCCGGTGGTCCGCACCGGCGTGGTGATGATGGACTTCCCCGGCGGCGCCCTCATCGACAAGATCGTCAGCTACAACTCCTACCGGCCCGGCACGGGCGGCACCGTGGCCCCGACCGCCTCGACGGCGGCGGCCGACAAGTTCCTGCTGGACGCCATCGACCGGTACGGCTCGCAGGACGCCCTGCGGATCCCGCAGAGCTACACGGGCGGCCACTTCGGGCCAGGAGACCCGTGGGGCCCCGCCGGGTACCAGTCGTCGTTCACCTACGACAACGCCCTCACCGTCATGGCGCTCCTGACGAACCGCACCGGCACCGACCTCGGCCACGCCGTCGCGCTCGGCGACAGCCTGCTGTACGCCCAGGACCACGATCCGGTGAACGACGGCCGGATCCGGGCCTCCTACCTGCCGGACCCGTTCGTCACCACGCTGGGCCGGGACTACCCGGTCGGCACGCCCTACATCGGCGGCTGGTCGGTGTACACCGGGAACATGGCCTGGGCCGGCATGGCGTTCTGCCACCTGTACCGGGCCACCAATGACAGCAAGTACCTCAACGGCGCGCTGCGCGCGGCGAACTGGATCCAGGCCAACTCGGCCGACACCCGGGGCGCCGGCGGCTACACCGGCGGCTACGCCGACACCTCCCCGGCCGAGGACGGCAGCGGCATGGTCCAGCGGACCTGGAAGGCCACCGAGCACAACATCGACGTCGGCGCGTTCTTCACCATGCTGAGCCAACTGACCGGCGACCAGGCCTGGAAGAGCCGGGGCGACAACGCCTTCGCGTTCGTGAAGTCGATGCTCAGCGCCGACAGCAACCACCTGTGGACCGGCACCGGCCTGGACGGCGTCACCGTCAACGAGGACGCGGTGCCCGAGGACGTCCAGACCTGGAGCTACCTGGCCACCCTCGACTCCGCCTACGCGCGCACCACCGACTGGGCCGCCGGGCGGATGGCCGCCACCGACGGGCCGTTCAGCGGCGTCGGCTTCAGCACCGCCGACACCTCCAAGGTGTGGTTCGAGGGCACCGCGCACCTGCTGGCCGCCTACAACCGGCGCAAGGCTCCCGGCGACGACGCCAAGGCCGCCGCGCTGCTGTCCACCCTGCAACTGGCGCAGACCGGCGCGCCCAACGCCAACGGCACCGGCATCGTCGCGGCCTCCAGCGACGGCCTGGTCACCGGCCAGGGCGACATCTACTACGCCTCCCAGCACACCGGCGCCACCGCCTGGTACCTGATCGCCGCCCGGGGCGGAAACCCGTTCCGCCTCTGACCCCTTCCCACGTGCCCGGCCCCGGAACGCCTCCGGGGCCGGGCACGCGCACACGTCTGCGGCGGACGCTCCGCCGGGGCGTCAGGAGGCCTGGTGGCGGCGGGTGGTGAGGGCCAGCAGGCCCGCCAGGGCGGAGGTGGCGGCGACGGTGAGGAGGGCGAGCGGGAGGGAGGTGGCGTCGGCGAGGAAGCCGATGACCGGGGGGCCGACGAGCATGCCCGCGTAGCCGGGGGTGGAGGCGGTGGCCACGCCCTGCGGGCCGCCCGCTTCGCCGGCGCGGGCGATGGCGAGCGGGAAGACGTTGGCCAGGCCCAGGCCGACCAGGACGAAGCCGGCCAGCGCGGCGGGGACGGACGGGGCGAGGGCGGCGGTGGCCATGCCCGCGCAGGCGGTGAGGCCGCCGAGCAGGACGACCCGGGTCGGGCCGAGGCGTTCGGCCAGCCAGGTGCCGGAGAGCCGGCCCGCCGTCATGGCGAAGGCGAAGGCCGCGTACCCGGTGGCGGCGAGCGCGGCGCTCGCGTGGACGTCGTCGGTGAGGTGCAGGGTCGCCCAGTCGGCGAGCGCGCCCTCGCCGTACGCGGTGCACAGCGCGGTCAGGCCGAGCAGGACGACGAGCAGCCGGGTGCGGCCGGAGACCGGCGAAGTGCCGCTCGGCGCCGGGGCGTTGACGGGTCGTGGGCGGGCGGCCGGGGCGCGCAGCAGGGCGGCGCCCGCGACGGCGGTGACGGCCAGTCCGAGGGCGGCGGACAGCGCCAGCGCCCAGCCGGCGGACAGGCGCCCGGCGAGCAGCCCGCCGACGGCCGCGCCGAGCAGGCCGCCGAGGCTGTAGCCGGCGTGGAAGCTCGGCATGACGGGCCGTCGCAGTTCGGCGACCAGGTCGACAGCGGCGCTGTTCATCGCCACGTTGGCCGCGCCGTACCCGGCGCCGAACAGCAGCAGCACCGCGCCGAGGGCGAGCACCGAGCGGGTGTGCGCGGGCAGGGCGACGGCGAGCGAGAACACGGCGACGGCGGCGACCGTGACGGGCCGGGAGCCGAAGCGCAGGCAGAGCCGGCCGACCACGGCCATGGTGGCGACCGCGCCCGCCGAGACGCACAGCAGGGCCAGGCCCAGCGCGCTGTGCGAGGCGGCGACCTGGGCGCGGACGTCCGGGATGCGGACCACCCAGGCGGCGAACAGGAAGCCGTCGACGGTGAAGAAGGCGGTGAGGGCGAGACGTGCCGCCGACCAGGAGGTGCGTCGGCCGGACGGAGCGGCGCGGGAGAGGAGGCGGGTCGAGGAGGAGCGGGCCGAGGAGGAGCGGGCTTCTGTTTTGTTCAGTAGCGGCACAAAGTCAGAATAGGGGAGTGCCGCACACACCTTCAAGCCCGAACCGGAGCCCCGCCGTGAGCACCCCGCGCCGCACCGCCCCCGACCGCGGCCGCACCCTGCTCGGACCGGCGCTGCGCCTGATCCACACCGGGCGGGCCCCCACCCGCTCCGCGCTCACCGGCGCCCTCGACGTCACCCGCGCCACCGCCGGCGCGGTCACCGGCGAACTGGAGGCGCTCGGCCTGATCAGCGTCGACTCCCGCCCCGCCGGCGGCGGCCGCGGCCGCCCCTCGCACCGCCTCGCGCCCGCCGACCCCGGCCCCGCCGTGCTCGCCGCCCAACTGCACGCCGACGGCGTCTCCGCCGCCCTCGCGGGCCTCGGCGGCCGGCTGCTGGAGACCGTCCACCTGCCGCTGCCCGCCGACACCGCGCCCGAGCAGCTGCTCGCCGCGGCCGC
>NZ_JBSGDD010000102.1:0-23671 GCF_053602195.1 Kitasatospora sp. NPDC004531
TGCGTCCGTCCACAGTCATGGGGTGATCGTAACCGGCCTCAAATCACCTCGTACGGACCGGATTTGAGCAGGGCGGCGGCGTCCCGGCGGCGACGTGCACGCGCGCCGCGCCGAGCTCGGCGGCCAGCCGCGCTGCCTGTTCGACGGTGTCGCCGTCGCGGACCAGCAGTCGGCCGCCGGCGCGGCGCAGCGAGGCGTCCAGGTCGGTGAGGCAACCGGCGAGGAACGCACGGCGGTTGGGGGCGTCGAAGCCGGCGGCGGCGATCGCCGGGTCGGTGACGAACAGCGGCACCACCTGGTCGGCCTCGGTGCACGCGGCGTGCAGGGCGGGGTTGTCGTGCAGGCGCAGGTCCTGGGTGAACAGGACGACGGCGAGGGTCATCGCGGGGCTTTCGGGCTCGGGTCGCGGGGAGCGGTCGCCCCCTCCCCTTCCTTCGGAGCGAAGGCCGCCGCGGATGAGCGCCCGGGGCCGCTGGGCGGCGTCGCGGGCCGGCGGGAACAACTCGGCGCGCGGCCGCGTTCCATCCAAGTCCCCTCAGTCCCCCAGCACTTGGGAGCACCATGACCGAAACCACGTCCGCCGTTCCCACCGTACGCTTCGTACTGCCGCCGCTCGCCGCGCAGGCCGAACGGCTGATCGAGCTGGGCGTGCACGAGCTCGCCGGCCTGTCCGCCGCCGACCTGCGCGCCTTCGCCTCCGCCGCCGAGACCACCGCGCCCGCCGAGGGCGCCCTGCTCGCCGTCCACCCCGCCCGGGTCCCCGCGTCCGCGCTCGCGCCGCTGCTGCGCCGCGCCGGGAAGCCGGGGTTCGTGGTCGTCGACATGACCGACGTCGACGACTTCGCCCCGCTCGACGCCGTCGCGCTGCCCGACGCCCCGCTGTACCTGCTCACCGGCGTCGACCGCGGCGACCGGATGGCCAACTGGAGCCCCGAGGAGGCGCTTTCGGCCCTCGACGCCGAGGAGCGCACCCCGCTGCTGCTCACCGAGGGCATTCACTGGGTGCTGCAGCAGCCCGAGGCGCTGGAACGCGGGCGCTGCTTCATGACCATCGGCTCCCGCCTGCGCAGGCCCGACGGCGCGCTCGACGCCCGCACCCCGGCGATCTGGATCAGCAACGGCACCGGGCGGGACGGCCGCGAGCGCCGCAACGCCCCGAAGGTGGGCTGGTGCTGGGCGGGCAACCGGCACACCTGGCTCGGCTTCGCCTCGGCGACGGGCCGTCACCTGTAGGCCGTTCTTCCGCGCCCTGCCCGCCCGCCGGCGAGCGGGCCCGGGGTACCGTCGGGGCGTGACGGCGCGGGCCGCGACACCGGCCCGCGCACCCCGACGCGGCAGGAGCGAGAAGCGTGCACGAGCTCACGTACGGCGACATCGAGGCGGCGGGCGAGCGGATCGCCGGGCAGGTCCGGCCGGTGGCGGTGGCCCCGCTGGAGGTGGCCGACCTGCCGGGCGCGGACGTCTGGGCGGCGCTCGAACTCCTGCAGCACACCGGGTCGTTCAAGGCCCGGGGCGCGCAGAACTTCATCCGGGCGCACCGGGAGGCCGGCACCCTGCCCGAGGCGGGGGTGACCATCGCCTCCGGCGGCAACGCGGGCCTGGCGTGCGCCTGGGCGGCGCGTCAGCAGGGCGTCCGGGCCACGGTGTTCCTGCCGGAGAACGCCCCCGCCGTGAAGCTGGCCCGGCTGCGCGGCTACGGCGCCGAGGTGCGGTCGGCGGGACGCGAGTACGCGCAGGCGCTGGCGGCCTGCGAGGAGTACGCGGCGGCCTCGGGGGCGCTGGCCTCGCACGCCTACGACCATCCGCTGATCGCCGCCGGCGCGGGCACCCTGCTGGACGAGATTCGCCGTCAACTCCCGTCCGTGGACACAGTGGTGGTCTCGGTCGGCGGCGGCGGCCTGTTCGCGGGCGTGGCCACCGCGGCCCGCGAGCACGGGGTGCGCACCGTGGCGGTCGAACCGGTGGGCTCGCAGGCGCTGCACGCCGCGGTGGCCGCGGGCCGGCCGGTGGACGTCGCCGTCGACTCGGTCGCGGCCGACGCGCTGGGGGCCCGCCGGGTCTCCGCCACCGCGCTGCGGGCCGCCCGGCAGGACGACGTCCATACCGTCCTGGTGTCCGACAAGGAGATCGTCCGGGCGCGTCAACTCCTGTGGGACGGCCACCGGTTGGCGGTCGAACACGCGGCCTCCACGGCCCTCGCCGCACTCACCGGCGGCGGCTACCGGCCCGCCGAGGGCGAGCGGGTGTGCGTGGTCCTGTGCGGGGCCAACACGGACCCCGGCACGCTGGGCTGACGGCGCGGCCGGTCAGCGGGCGGAGAAGGACGCGAGGGCGTGCTCCCACCGGTCGGCTGCGTGTAGCGGCGCCTGCGCGTCCGTCCGGATCTCCACGGCATAGTGGTCGTCGGGCGGCGCCCACGGCGGCGCGGCCGGTCAGCGGCACGCCGGACTGACGACCGGGCCGGTCAGCGGGTGGGGAAGGACGCGAGGGCGCGCTCCCACCGGTCGGCGGCGGCGAGCAGCGCCTGCGCGTCCGTCCGGATCTCCACGGCATAGTGGTCGTCGGGCGGCGCCCACGGCGGCGCGGCCGGTCAGCGGCACGCCGGACTGACAGCCGGGCCGGTCAGCGGGTGGGGAAGGACGCGAGGGCGCGCTCCCACCGGTCGGCGGCGGCGAGCAGCGCCTGCGGGTCCGTCCGGATCTCCACGGCGTACTGGTCGTCGTCCGGCGCCCACGGCGGCGCGGCCTCCAGGGACAGGTGGACGCGGATCACCGCTCCGTCCGCGCTGCGCCCGGCGAGGCCGAAGGCCAGCACCGGCTCGGTGAACTCGGTGTCCGGGCCCATGCGCCGTCGGCGTCGCGGCCGGTGACGGGCACCCGCCCCGCCGCCGCCGCGCGCAGCCAGCCGCCCAGCTCGCGGGCCTCGCCGACCAGCAGGCAGGGGTCGGCGAACGACCAACTGCCGTCGGGCGTCGTCACCTTGCCGCCGATCACCAGCCAGTTGTCGTCGAACTCGTCTCGCCCGGCGGCGGGGAACTGGTACCGCAGCGGGCGCAGTTCGACGGCGCTCGCGTGATCACTCAACAGCACCGTCGCAGGATGCCACACCCGCCCCGACTGTCGGCCGGCGGCGCTACGGTGCCGCCCATGACCTCTCACCACTCCCCGGTCGCCGACAGCGACTGGGACCGTCAACTCGCCGATGCCTTCGCCGTGTTGCTCGGCCGCCCGCTGACCGCGTACGACCCCGGCGCGGTGTACGCGGCCGGGGTCGGCGGCAACCTGATCAACGAGGTCGAGTTCGACCGGGACGCCTCCTGGGTGCGGCCGCAGGCGCTGAGCGGGGCCGAACCGGTGCGCTGGGACGCCTCGCTGTTCGACGACAGCGTCCGCACGCCGGTGTTCGACGCCGCCGGTTCGGTCTTCGCGATACCCGCCGACCGTCATGCGCCGCCCCTGCCGGAGCCGTTCGCGTCCGCCGTCGCCGCCGCCTGCTTCGGCGACGGCCTGATCCGGGGCGCCGACCTCGCCCCGCTGGTGGCCGAACACGGCGTCGACCTGGCGGAGTTCCCCGGCAGCTGGACGGTGCTGTTCGCCCGCCTGCGCTCGGACGGCACCCTGCTGGACGCGTTCCGCGCCGCGCTCGACACCGGCCGCACCCCCGAGGACCTGGTGCCGTTCGAGGCCGAACCGGAGGAGGACTGGGAGGAGGCGCTCGCCGCCGTCGAGCACCCCGGGCTGCGCGCCCACCTCGCCTACTTCCTCACCGACGGCGAGGAGGGCCTGATGCCCGTCCTGGAGGACGCCTCCGCCCGGGGCCTGGACGCCTACGGCTGCGAGCCGGTGATCGGCTGGGAGGACGGCCACGGCCAGCTCGACCTCACCATCCTCCGCCTGGGCGCACGTCTCGGCTCATCCTGACGGAGGATGCCGGTCCGACCCGCGCACGATGCGACGGGGCGGGGCGCTGGATGAAGGTGTGGTTCCCACGACCGAGGAGGGAACCCGCAGTGGATCGATGGGACCGGGTGGGTCGGCCGGCTGCGTACGGGGCGGCGCTGGTGATGACGCCCTATCTGTTGATCAAGGTCGCGTGGGTGGTCGGCGCGATCACCGGGCTCTTACCGATCGGCGACGGATTCGACCTGGCCGGCTGGGTGGTGCTCAACACCGTGACCATCGGCATGGCGGGCGCCGGGATCGTCATGGCCCTCGCCCTCGTGCGGCCCTGGGGAATGCGGATACCGGGGCCGCTGGTGGCGTTCGCGGCCTGGGTGGGTTCGGGATTCCTCGTGGCCATGCTGCCGTACGCCGCGCTGGCCTCGCTGCTGGGCGGGTCGGACGGTGCGCAGCCGAGCGGCAGCGACGATCAGTCGATGCCGGGCTGGGAAGCCGTGCTGATCGAGATCAGCTTCGTGGGGATGGGGCTGGGTCTCGCGGTCGCCCTCCCCGCCTACCTTCGGCGGCGTTGGCCGGACGCGTTCACCGGCCGGGCCCGCGGGAACGGCGAGGCCGGCCCGGGCCGTGCGCTGTGGGCGGTCGGCGTCGCGGTGGCGGTCGGAGCGGCGTGGCTCTACTGGGCGGCCGGCGGCCCGGCCGGTGTCGCGCACCCGTCGGCCCGGGACGGCAACTGGCACCTGCTGAACGGCGTGTGCGGCCTGTGGGCGCTCACCGCGGCCGCCGCCACCTGGGCGGTCGGTCGGGGCCGCCCTGTACGGCTGCCCCGCTGGGTGCCGCTGGCGTTCGGTTGGCTGGGAACGGGCTCACTGTTCGCCTGGAGCGCGTGGAAGCTGCCGCTCACCTCGTACGTGGCGCTGGCAGGGCATACCGACGCGTTGCCGCCGGAGAGCCTCGCGGTCGCGGCCGTCCTGCACGCCGCCGCGGTGCTGGCGGGGGCGGCCATGGCGCTGACGCTCGTCCGCGCATCGACCGCAGGGGTCCCGGCCGGAGCGTAGGAGCCGCCCCCGGTGGCGTGAATCCGGTGCCGCGGCGGCGACGTTGCGCCAGGCTCGGGGGATTGCCCGCCACCACTATCTACACCTCTGTAGAGTGATCTCCACCGATCGGACTCGAAGGAGGCCCACCGTGCTCCCTCCGCAGCCTCAGACCGACCCCGCCTGGACCCCGCCGGAACCCGAAGTCCGCCCCGCCTACCACCCCGTCGAAGTCCGCCTCGACACCACCGACACCTGGACCCTCGGCCGCATCAACGCCTGGTGGCACTCCCCCGACGGCACCCCCTGGTGCCGCCTCCGCCTCATCGGCACCACCCCCCACTGGTGCCGCTACGACCCCGACCGCATCCTCCTCCTCCCCACCAACGGCACCTGACGCCCCGCCGGGCCGCCTCGGGCGACCGGCCGCCACTACGGGGTGTCGCCCGCGTGGTCCCAGCGCAGCGGATCGTCGGGGCGCGGCACGTAGCGCGAGCGGCCCGCGCCGCCGTAGCGGCCGAGGTGGGTGGCGAGCGCGACACCGTCGACCAGCCGGTCGGCGGCCCATCCGGTGACGTCCAGCAGCAGGCCGTCCAGCGGGCCGCCGCACAGCTCCCGGTAGCTTCGCCCGACGCGGGGGCCGGGATCCTCGTGCTCCGCGCCGTAGACCCGGCCGCGCAGCAGCTGTTCGTCGTGCCTGTCACGCTCGTCCATCGGACCAGGCTGGCATCCGGCACCGACATCGGCCCCGGCGTCGGGCGTCTCGGGGTCAGCTGCCGAAGAGGACCGGGCGCAGGATGGAGGGGCGGAAGAGGGCGCTGGGGGGTTCGGTCATGGAGACGACGCGGTGGAAGGCGGCGGAGACGGTGGCGTCGGTGGTGGCGCGGGCCAGGACGCGGTCGAGGTAGCGGTGTTGGAGGCGGACGACGGGGCCGCGCACGCCGCCGGTGGTGCCGGCGAAGCGGACGTCCTCGCTGCCGGCCATCACCCACGGGTGCTTGGTGACGGCGACGATCGCCCGGCGGGCCTCGCGGACGGTGGCGGGCCCGAGTGCGCCGTGCCGGCGGGCGGCCTCGCGCAGGGCGCGGGCGCCGAGCGCGGCGACGGAGATGCCCTGCCCGTAGACGGGGTTGAAGGTGCAGGCCGCGTCGCCGAGCGCGAGGAAGCCGGGCGGGTCGGTGCGTTCGTGGTGCCGCCACGCGCTCGGGCCGGGGACGAACCCCCGGGCGGGGCCCACGGGTTCGGCGCCGGCGATGGCCTCGGCGATGGCGGGGTCGCGGAGTTCGCCGAGCTGCTTCTCGAACTCCTGCGGCTGGATGGCCGGTTCGAAGCCGCGCATGCCGCCGAGGCTGACCAGCCAGCGGTTGCCCTCGACGGGCAGCAGCACCGCGAACCGGCCGTGCTCGGGGGCGCGGGTCTGCACGTCGAGGGCGATCTGGTCCTCGCGCCCGGGCGGCCGGTGGTAGAACCGGCTGGCGTAGGCGACCCCGGCGTCGATCCGCTCGACGGGCGTGGCGGGGAACCCGAGCCCGATCAGCCACCGCCCGGAGCGGGTGCCCCGCCCGGCGGCGTCGATCACCAGCTCGGCGGCGAGTTCGGTGACGGGGCCGCCCTCCCGTCCGCGTTCGCGCAGTCGGACGCCGGTGACGCCCTGCCGGCTGCCGAGCAGGCCGACCACCTCGGCGCCCTCCAGGATCTCGATCGACGGCTCGCCGCGGACCCGGTCCAGCACGGTGCGGTCGAGCAGCGGGCGGCTGCAGCTGAGGATCGTCACCTCGCCGTCGTAGGACGCCAGGTGCCCGACCGAGGTGAGCACCCGCAGGCCGCTCGGGATGGCCACCAACTGGGCTCCGGCAGCGAGGAGTTCGTCGAGCGCGCCGGGCATCAGCCGGTCGATGGTGCGGTGCCCGGCCTCCAGCAGCAGGTGCCCGTGCCGGCCCTGCGGGACACCGGCCCGGAAGTCCACGCCGTCCGGGTACCGGTCGCGTTCGACCACCACGATCCGCCGCGCGACGCCGCGCAGCGCCCACGCGGCCAGGCACCCGGCCAGTCCGCCGCCGATCACCACCGCCGTACCGCGGTCCCCGACCGCCCTCCCCGCAGGACTCATGAACCGTACAGTAAGGGACGGAACGCGCACCGTCACCGGGGCGCGCGCAATCTGACGGACCGTCAGTTCGCTTTCGCTGCAAGGGCGATGCATCGAGAGGGGCGGCGCTCCGGGCCACCCCGGCGCAGCAGGATCGGGTTGGTCAGCGCCGCCGTCCGCCCGTCCCCGTGCCGCACCTCGACCCGGACGAAGGAGGTCTCGGCGGCGTCCGTGCGCAGTCCCGGCTCCCACCGCGCCTTGCCGCGTTCGGTGTGCACCCGCACCTGCGGGTCGAGGACGCCTGCCACCTCCAGGCGCAGCTCGACCGGGCGGCCGCCGGTCTCCAGGCACTCGCCGACGCCGGCCCGGCGGCCGCCCGCCTCGGCGGTGAACTCCAGCCGCACGGCGGCGGATTCGGCGATCCAGCTACGCCCGGCGCGCAGCGCCGCGAGGATCGCCGGGGCGCTGAGCTCCTCGGCGTGGACGACGGTCTGCGGGGTGCCGAGCTGTCCCTCCAGGTGGGTGTCGCTGTTGCCGAGCGCGGGCTGCCAGTGCCCGGCGCGCACCCCGGCGGCCAGCCGGCGCCCCCACTCGGCGTGCGCGGCGTCGTTGTCGGCGTTCCACGGCCGGTCGGAGCGCCATTCGCCGTTCCACACCTCGACGGCGTCGAACTCCTCCAGCGGGAACATCAGGTCCCCGCCCGGGTAGGGCGCGTGCGGGTGCGCGGCCACGCACAGCCCGCCCGCCGCCCGCACCTCGCGCAGCGCCCGCCGGAAGGCCGGCTCGCCCACCCGGTGCCGCCAGTCGACGAGTTGCCCCGGACGCAGCCCGAGCGCCAACCAGTGCCCGGTGCGGGTGGTGACTTCCTGGCCGCGCAGGATCAGCAGGTCGTCGCTGCCCAACCCGTCCCACGCGCCCGGCGGGGCGGCGCGGTTGTGCTCGGTGACGGCCAGGAAGTCCAGCCCGGCCGCGCGGGCCCGCGCGGCCAGTTCGGCGGGGGTGAGCTCCCCGTCCGAGTGCACCGAGTGCACATGGCAGTCACCCCGGTACCAGCGTGCCATCGCGTCCCCCTCTCCACCCGGCCAACGCCCGCCCGGGGCAGCGGGGTTCCGGGCCCCACCGGGGAGGATTTAATTCGGGTGACGACACCGCGGGCGCCGTCTATGGTGTCTCCCGGACGCCTCCCGATGCGCTGGGTCTTCCGGTTACTTCCTGACAATGACGCGCACCGGCACCCGCTTTCCTCGATCACGGGGGGCGCCCCCCGGCCTGCCGTTGCGGCCGCCTTCTCCAGCCCGTCGACCCTCCCAGGGAGACTCCTGCATGGCCCGTTTCAACCGTCAGCGCAGCAAGGCCGCAACCCGGGCGGAGATCCGCACCGAAACGCCAGAGCTGTTCGCCGGCGGAGCCAGCGGCGCGCTGGCACTGCACGGGCAGTGGCCCGTCCTCCCGCAGGCCGGCTACCGGCCGCCGATGCCGGTCTCCGCCTGGCAGGTCAACCACCAGGGCGGCCAGGGGTGGCAGCGCGACCCCAGGTCGGAGCTGTTCCTGCTCGCCGTGACGCACTTCTCCGGCCAGCACACCTTCTACGAGAGCGCCGCGAGCCGCGAGGAGCGCTACGGCTCGCTGGTCCGCCGCTTCGCCCTGGAGGACCCGCGCTGGACGCTGGGCCTGCTGCGCTGGCTGCGCACCGGGGCGAACATCCGCTCCGCCGCGGTCCTCGGCGCGGCCGAGTTCGCCCGGGCCAGGGCGGAGGCGAAGGCCCCCGGCTTCTCCCGGCAGGCGGTCGACGCCGTCCTCCAACGCCCCGACGAGCCTGGCGAGTTCCTCGCGTACTGGACGTCCAGGTACGGCCGCCGGCTGCCCCAGCCGGTGCGCCGCGGCCTCGGCGACGCGGTGCGCCGCCTGTACACCGGCCGGGCGCTGCTCAAGTACGACACCCCGTCGCACGCCTTCCGCTTCGCCGACGTGCTGGAGCTCACCCACCCGTCCCCCGCCGCCGACCGGCCGTGGCAGGGCGAGCTGTTCCGCTACGCCCTGGACCGCCGGCACCGCCCGCAGCAGGCCGTCCCGCCGGCCGGCGAGCCGATGCTGGCGGCGCGTCACCGACTGCTCGCCCTGCCGGTCGCCGAGCGGCGCGCCCTGCTCGGCCGCCCGGACGCCGCCGACGTGCTCGCCGGCGCCGGGATGACCTGGGAGGCGCTCGCGGGCTGGCTGCAGGGGCCGATGGACGCCGCGGCCTGGGAGGCCGTCGTCCCGCTGATGGGCCCGATGGCGCTGGTGCGCAATCTGCGCAACTTCGACCGGGCCGGGATCGGCGAGCAGGCCCGGGCCCTGGTGGCGGCGCGGCTCGCCGACCCGGCCGAGGTCGCCCGGTCGCGCCAGTTCCCGTTCCGCTTCCTGGCCGCCCACCGCGCGGCCCCCGGGGAGCACTGGGCGGGCGCGCTGGAGGCGGCGCTCGGCCACTCGCTGGCCAATGTCCCCGCGCTGCCCGGCCGGACCCTCGTCCTGGTGGACCGCTCCGGCTCGATGTTCGGCGCCCCGGAGAGCCACTCGCTGCTCACCAGGGCCGACGCGGCGGCCGTCTTCGGCAGCGCGCTCGCCCTCCGCGCCGAACAGGCCGACCTGGTCGAGTTCGGCACCGGCAGCCACCCCGTGACCCCGGCGCCGGACGGCTCGCTGCTGCGCACCGTGGACCTCTTCCACGACCTGGGCGGCACCGACACGGCGGCCGCGATCGCCCGGCACTACCGTGGCCACGACCGCCTGGTGGTGCTCACCGACGAGCAGCCGCAGCGCTCCTCCTCGGGCAGCCTGTTCGACCCCGTCCCGTCCCACGTCCCGATCTACACCTGGAACCTGGGCGGCTACCGGTACGGCCACGCCCCCAGCGGACCGCGGTGCCACGTCTTCGGCGGCCTCTCGGACGCCGCCTTCCGGTTGATCCCGCTCCTGGAGGCCGGTCAACTGGGCGACTGGCCCTGGGAGTTGCCGGGCTCCGACTGACAGGCGTCGCCGGCCGGGCCGAGCGCGAACCAGGGCGCCGGGGCGTCCTCCAGTGCCTTGGCGAGCAGGAAGGTGTCGTTGGCGGACAGCGGCGGCAGGGCGTCCAGCGAGTGCCAGGCGACGGCGAGGGATTCGTCGTCGTTGACGTGGGCGGTGCCGGCCAGCGGGCGGCAGCGGAAGGCGATGTCGAGGAACTGGACCTGGTCGCCGTTGGCGCAGACCGAGGCGGGCAGGGTGTGCACGCTGGTGATCCGCTCGGGCCGGACGGTGACGCCGGTCTCCTCCAGCACCTCCCGCACCACCGCGTCGGCGGGCTGCTCGCCGGGCTCCATGATGCCGTGCAGCAGCGCCCAACGCCCGCTGTCGGAACGGCGGTTGAGCAGGATCCGGCCGTCCTCGACGACCACCGCCGAGATGCCGGAGAGCCACAGCGGCGCGTGCCCGATGTGCTCGCGCAGGTCGAGGATGAACTTCGGAGTCACCATGCCCCGCACCCTAGGCAGCGTCGCGACCGCCGGGCAACCGCTGCCGCGACCGCCGCGTCCGGGGAACGCGGATACGCGGAAACGCCGAAACACGGCAACGCCGAAACACGGCAACGCGGAAACGCGGAACGCCGCCGCCCGCCCCGCGAGGGGCAGTGGCGGCGGCGCTCCGGGGCTGCGGCGGTCAGGCCAGGGTGCCGAGCGCGTCGTTGAAGGTCTTCGACGGGCGCATCACGGCGGCGGCCTTGGCCGGGTCGGGCTGGTAGTAGCCGCCGAGCTCGGCGGGCTGGCCCTGGACGGCGATCAGCTCGTCGACGATGGCCTGCTCCTGCTCGGCGAGGGTCTGCGCGAGCGGGGCGAACGCGGCGGCGAGCGCGGCGTCCTCGGTCTGCGCGGCCAGCTCCTGGGCCCAGTACAGGGCCAGGAAGAAGTGGCTGCCGCGGTTGTCGATGCCGCCGAGGCGACGCGACGGCGACTTGTCCTCGTTGAGGAAGGTGCCGGTGGCGCGGTCCAGGGTGTCGGCGAGGACCTTGGCGCCGGCGTTGCCGGTGGTGGCGGCCAGGTGCTCGAAGGAGGCGGCCAGCGCGAAGAACTCGCCGAGCGAGTCCCAGCGCAGGTAGTTCTCCTTGACCAGCTGCTGGACGTGCTTCGGGGCGGAGCCGCCGGCGCCGGTCTCGAACAGGCCGCCGCCTGCCATCAGCGGGACGACCGACAGCATCTTGGCGCTGGTGCCCAGCTCCAGGATCGGGAACAGGTCGGTCAGGTAGTCGCGCAGCACGTTGCCGGTGACGGAGATGGTGTTCTCGCCGCGGCGGATGCGCTCCAGGGAGAGCTTGGTGGCCTCGACCGGGGACAGGATCTGGATGTCCAGGCCCTCGGTGTCGTGCTCGGGGAGGTAGGCGTTGACCTTCTCGATCAGCACGGCGTCGTGGGCGCGGTTCGAGTCCAGCCAGAACACGGCCGGGTCGCCGGTGGCGCGGGCGCGGGTGACGGCCAGCTTGACCCAGTCCTGGATCGGCAGGTCCTTGGTCTGGCAGGCGCGGAAGATGTCGCCGGCCTGGACGGGCTGCTCCAGGACGGTCTCGCCCTTGGTGTCGACCAGGCGGACGGTGCCGGCGGCGCCGATCTCGAAGGTCTTGTCGTGGCTGCCGTACTCCTCGGCGGCCTGGGCCATCAGGCCGACGTTCGGGACCGAGCCGATGGTGGCCGGGTCGAGCGCGCCGTGCGCGCGGCAGTCGTCGATGACGGCCTGGTAGACGCCCGCGTAGGAGCTGTCCGGCAGGACGGCCAGGGTGTCGGCCTCCTTGCCGTCCGGGCCCCACATGTGGCCGGAGGTGCGGATCATGGCCGGCATCGAGGCGTCCACGATGACGTCGCTGGGGACGTGCAGGTTGGTGATGCCCTTGTCGGAGTCGACCATGGCCAGGGCCGGGCCGTCGGCGATCTCGGCGTCGAAGGAGGCCTTGATCTCGGCGCCGTTGGGGAGCTTGTCCAGGCCGGCCAGGATGCCGCCGAGGCCGTTGTTCGGGTTCAGACCGGCGGCGGCCAGGTCGGCGCCGAACGCGGCGAAGGTCTTCGGGAAGAACGCGCGGACCACGTGGCCGAACAGGATCGGGTCGGAGACCTTCATCATGGTGGCCTTGAGGTGCACCGAGAACAGCACGCCCTCGGCCTTGGCGCGGGCGACCTGCGCGGCCAGGAACTCGTTCAGCGCGGCGACGCGCATCACGGAGGCGTCGACGACCTCGCCGGCCAGCACCGGGACGCTCTCGCGCAGCACGGTGACGGCGCCGTCCTCGGCGACCAGCTCGATGCGCAGCGCGCCGTCCTCGGCGATGACGGCGGACTTCTCGGTGGACGCGAAGTCGTTGACGCCCATGGTGGCGACGTTGGTCTTGGAGTCGGCCGACCAGGCGCCCATGCGGTGCGGGTGGGTCTTGGCGTAGTTCTTCACCGACAGCGGCGCGCGGCGGTCCGAGTTGCCCTCGCGCAGCACCGGGTTGACGGCGGAGCCCTTGACCTTGTCGTAGCGGGCGCGGACGTCGCGCTCCTCGTCGGTCTTCGGCTCGTCCGGGTACTCCGGCAGCGCGTAGCCCTGGGCCTGCAGCTCGGCGATGGCGGCCTTCAGCTGCGGGATGGACGCCGAGATGTTCGGCAGCTTGATGATGTTCGCGCCGGGGGTCTTGGCCAGCTCGCCCAGCTCGGCGAGGGCGTCCGCGATGCGCTGGTCCTCCTGGAGGTACTCCGGGAAGACGGCGATGATCCGACCGGCCAGCGAGATGTCACGGGTCTCCACGCTCACACCTGCGGTGGCGGCGTAGGCCTGGACAACCGGCAGGAAGGAGTACGTGGCGAGGGCGGGCGCCTCGTCCGTGTGGGTGTAGATGATGGTCGAGTCAGTCACCGTAGCTCCAGCTTCCACGTCTGCAACGTCTTGACGTCAAGATATCTCGTCCCGGGGGCATCTCCGCAACCAACCCCCCGTACGGGTCCCCCGGCGGCCCCGCCGCGATGTCGCCGGCGGGGCCGGACTGCGGGGATGATCTTGAGCGGCCCCCGCCCCGGCAGGGGCCCGCGTCAGGGGGTTTCGGTGCGGTGGGCGATGTTGCGGGCCATGCCGCCGAAGACGATCGCGTGGAACGGGGCGACCGACCACCAGTAGGCGTGGCCGGGCAGGCCGTGCGGGTGGAAGAGGGCGCGTTGGCGGTAGCGGGCGCCGTTGCCTTCGGGGGTGACGGCGAGTTCGAGCCAGGCCCGGCCGGGCAGCCGCATCTCGGCGCGCAGGCGCAGCAGCCGGCCGGGTTCGATCTCCTCGACGCGCCAGAAGTCCAGCGAGTCGCCGACCCGCAGCCGGCCGGGCGAGCGGCGGCCGCGGCGCAGTCCGACGCCGCCGGCCAGGCGGTCCAGCAGGCCGCGGACGGACCAGGCGAGCGGGAAGGAGTACCAGCCGTTGGTGCCGCCGATCCCTTCCACCACCCGCCACAGCGCCGCCGGGTCGGCGTCCACGTGCCGCTCCCGCACGTCCTGGTAGAGGCTGCCGCCGGCCCAGTCCGGGTCGGTCGGCAGCGGGTCGCTGGGCGCGCCGGGCAGCGAGGCGGAGGACCAGCGGGTGGCGACCTCGTCGTCGCGGATGCGGCGCAGCGCGAGTTCGACCGAACGGTCGAAGCCGATCGCGCCGCCCGGCGGGTCGGGGATCCACTGCGCCAAGTCGCTCTCGGCGCACACCACTTGGTGGCGCAGCGACTCCACCAGGGGTCGGGCGAGCGCGCCGGGGACGGGGGTGACCAGGCCGACCCAGAGCGCGGAGAGTCCCGGCGTGAGGACGGGCACGGAGACGATCAGGCGGCGGCGCAGTCCGGCCAGCCGGGCGTAGCGCTGCATCATCGCGCGGTACGTCAGCACCTCCGGTCCGCCGATGTCGAACACCCGGTCGGTGGCGGGGAGTTGGGGAAGTTCGGCGGCGCCGACCAGGCAGCGCAGCACGTCCCGGACGGCGATCGGCTGGATCCGGGTGTCCACCCAGCGCGGGGCGACCATCACGGGCAGCCGCTCGGTGAGGTGGCGCAGCATCTCGAACGACGCCGACCCGGAGCCGATCACCACCGCCGCCCGCAGTTCGGTGACCGCCACCCCGCCCTCGCGCAGCGCCCGGCCGGTGGCCACCCGGGAGCGCAGGTGCGGCGAGAGTCGTGCCTCGGGCACTTCGCGGGGCACCAGTCCGCCGAGGTAGACGATCCGCTTGACGCCCGCCCGGGCGGCGGCCTGCCCGAACGCGCGGGCGGCTGCCCGGTCCACGGCCTCGAAGTCCGCTCCGGTGCCGAGCGAGTGCACCAGGTAGTACGCCACGTCGACCCCGTCGAACGGGCCGTCGAGCGTCTGCGGCCGCGTGACGTCCCCCGCGACGACCTCCACCGCGCTCCGCCACGGATGGTCCCGCAGCCGCGACGGCTCCCGCACCAGGCAGCGCACCTGGTGTCCGCCCGCCAGCAGCTCCGGCACCAACCGTCCGCCCACGTACCCGCTCGCCCCGGTCACCAGACACCGCACCGCACCGTCTCCTCCCTCGCCGTCCCCGCCCTCCCAGTGCAGCCGATCATCCCCGCTGGGCGATCCGAACGCGCCCGGCGCCGACCGCGGCGGTCAGCCGGCGCTCTCCGCGAGGCGGGCGCGGCGGTGGGCGGCCACGCGTTCGCGGGTGGCGCAGCGGCGGGAGCAGTAGCGGCGTTCGGGTCCGCTGCCCTGGGTGAGGTAGACGTTCCGGCAGCGGGTCGCGGCGCAGCATCCGCCGGGCGGGCGGCCGCGTTCCCACAGCAGGACGGCGAGGGCCAGGCAGGACGAGGCGATCAGCCATTCGTCCCAGGGCGCGTCGTCGTCGCGGTCGAGGTGCGGGTGCCAGCCGCTCGCCCCGCCGTGCGCGGTGAGCCGCAGCGGGCCGGTGTGTTCCCGCAGCAGCCGGTTGAGCGCCGCGGCCGCCCGGTCCGTGTCGGGTGCCTCGAACACCTCCCGCACCCGCCCGGCGGCCACCCGCAGCGCCGCCGCGTCCTCCTCGGTGAGCTCGACCGGTTCCGGCTCCCCGTGGGCGCGCAGGATCGCCGCGAGCCCGTCCGCCCCGGGCGCCGGGTCGGCGGCACACGCATTGATCAGAGCGACGGCCCGGGCCGCCGAGGTCTGGACGGAGGGGCGCAGCGGCGGCTCGCCGGCGGCGGGAGTCTTCGGCACGTCGGCCATTCAACCGCGACGATGACGGCCGGGCGGCGAGGGGGCGGCGGGGAGGTGGTTCACCCGGCGTTCGACGCGGGTTCGTCCGAGGTGGTGGCCGCATTGGCCGGGCCGGGCGGATTTGCGTCACTGAGGGCGCACTTTCAGACGGCCTGGCACTTCGAAGGCAAAAGCGGGCCGCCACCTTGGAATCGCATGGCAAAGTGGAAGCCATGGCACACGTGAAATGTCACATGGCTAACGGTGCCTGGGTCCGAACGGTTTCTCGCCTCCTCCGAAGGAAAGACCATGAACCGCATCACCCGCATCGCGGTGGGCGCCGCCGGTGCCGCCGCCCTGCTCACGGCGCCCGTGCCGGCCTTCGCCGCCGCGACCGGCGCCGACGCCACCACCGCCACGGTCACGACCTGCAAGTACGCCCTCCAGGCCGGGCTGGCGACCAACGCCTGCGCCGACGTCACCGGCAACAGCGTCGTGATCTACGGGAGGATCGGCCTGGCCGGCCCGGCCGACGGGCCGCTGTCGTGGCAGACCCTGTACACCAACCTGTCGGCCGAGGTGGTCGGCGGCGCGTCGCTCGGCTCCGTGAGCGGGAGCACGCCGTTCCACTCCACCACGATTCAGGTGAACGGCTTCACCGCCACCGCCCCGTGCGGTTCGACCGTGCGCGCGACCTTCTCCGTGCAGGGCAGTGGACCGTTCGGCACCCGGCCGGTGGTGGAGGTTCCGGTGAACTGCTGAAGCAGCACCAACGTGCGCGCCGGGCCCGGGAGTCGCCGTCCTCCCCGGCTCGGCCGCAGCGGCCCGCACAGACGACGCCACGGCTCACGCGCCGGGCCCTGCGGGCGATGTAACGCATCTTGCGGGGTTTTCCGTTACCGACGTAGCGTCCGGCGGGTGATCAGGTTTTCTCCGCAGGCCAGGTGTCTCACCGGGGCCGCGCTCGCCCGTACGGGTGATGAGATGTCGGGGCCGGCGCTGTTGCTGGCGGGCTTCGCCGTCGCGGGGTCGACGGGCGGGGCGGCGGCGCTGCTGGCGGCGTTGACGGCTGCTTCGGCGATCGGTGGGCCGCTGCTCGGCGTTCGGCTGGATCGGGCCCGGCGGCCCGGCCGGCTGCTGGCGTGGGCGCTCGCGCTGTACGCGGTCGGGCTGGTCGTGGTGCTCGGCGCGCTGGGCCGGCTGCCGCCGGCCGCCGTGCTGCCGATGGCTGCCGCGACCGGGCTGCTCGGTCCCGCGCTGTCGGGTGGCTGGACGGCCCAACTCCCGGTTGTCGCAGTCAAGTTGGACCGCGTCAACGCCCTCGACGCGATGACGTTCGACGTGGCCGCGCTGGCCGGCCCGGCGCTGGCCGGGGCGATCGCGACGGCCCTCGGCGCGGACACGGCGGTGCTGATCGCCGCCGGCCTGATCGCCGCCGCCCTGCCCGCCGCGTGGACGCTGCCCGCCCGCGACCGGGCCGAGGAGGACCCCCGGTCCGCGCCGGTGCGGGCCGAACTCGCCGCCGGACTACGGGTGTTGACGTCACGGCCGGCGCTGGCGCGAGCCACGGTCGTGTCGGTCGGCGCCTGCGCGGGGCAGGGCGTGCTGGCGGCGTGCCTGCCCTCGCTCGGCGAGCAGGTCCTCGGCGGTGCGAGCCGCGGCCCGCTGCTGCTGACCTGCGCGGCGCTGGCCGCGCTGCTGGCGAACGCCGTGCTCGCCCGGCGCCCGCAGCTGCTCGGGCCGGACGCGGCAGTCCGGGCCGGTGCGCTGCTCCAGGCGGTCGCTCTGGCGTTGGCCGCGAGCGGGTGGCCCCTCGTCGTGGTCGCGGCCGCCGTGCTGGCGGGTCTCGGTGAAGGTCCGCAGCTGACCGGCCTGTTCGCCGTCCGGCACCGCGAAGCGCCGGCCCGCCTGCGCGCCCAGGTCTTCACCACCGGCGCCAGCCTCAAGATCACCGCTTTCGCCCTCGGCGCCGCCCTGGCCGGCCCGGTCGCCGCCCGCTCGACCTCCGCCGCCCTCGTCCTCGCCGCGGCCCTGACCGCCGTCCCCGCCCTGATCTCCGTCCCGGCCCTGCGCCGCGCACCTCGACGCGAGGACGGGCAACCCCGGCGCTCCGCCTGAGCGGCCGACGCGTCGTCACCTGCCGCGACAGCCACGGGTATGGACCACACCGGCAGGCGGTGCGCGATCATGGCGGGATGGACACTCGCTTCCTCGCCGTCCCCGAGCTCGCCGACCTCGCCGAAGCGCCGCCCGTCGCGGTCGTGGTCGACGTCATGCGGGCGTTCACCGTGGCCGCCTGGGTCTTCGCGCGCGGGGCGGAGAAGATCGTGCTGGCCGGATCGTTGGACGAGGCCCTGGAGCTGAAGGCGCGCCATCCGGACTGGGTGGCGCTCAAGGACGGCCCGCCCGCGCCCGGGTTCGACCTGGTGAACTCGCCCGGCCTGCTGCGCTCGGCCGATCTCGCCGGCCGCACCGTGGTGCAGAAGACCACCGCGGGGACGGTCGGCGCGCTCGCGGTGAAGGACGCGGGGCTGGTGCTGTGCGCCGGTTTCGTGGTGGCGGAGGCCACGGCCCGGCTGCTGCGCGGGCGCGGGAGCGTCGCGTTCGTGGTCACCGGCGAGGACGGGCGGGCCGAGGAGGACCTGGCCTGCGCGCAGTACCTGGGCCGCCGGGCGACGGGGGCGGAGGCCGACGCGGCCGCTTTCCTCCGGCGCGCCGCCCGGTCGCGCGCCGCCGCCGAACTGGCGCAGGGGGTGCGCGAGGGGGCGCACCCGGACGATGTCGCGCTCTGCCTGGAGCTGGACCGGTTCCCGTTCGCCATGGTGGCGACGCCGGAGGACTCGCTGATGGTGCTGCGTCCGACGGGGGACGTCAACTCCCTTGCGGGGAAGCCCGATCGGAGCGGATCCGCCGGCCGGTGACAGTGGTCGGGGTCAGCCGGACCCAGCGGCCGTGCGCGGGGGGCCGGGGGAGTTCGGCGAGGAGCGCGGGTTCGGTGACGTAGTCGAGCGGGCCGACCATCAGGACGCTCCAGCCCTCGCGCAGTTCGGGATCGGCGCGGTCCACCTCGAACGCGGCGTCGGCCCCACCACCGGCCCCGGGGGCGAGGACGCCGGCGGGGTCGGTGCGGTAGAGGACGGTGCGGTCGTGCACCAGGTAGCCGACCGGGCGGACCACGGGGCCGTCGGGGCCGGTGCGGGCGAGGCGGCCGAGGCCGCTGGTGCCGAGCCGGTTCCAGCATTCGGCGACGGCCAGTTCGCCGAGGACGGGCGGCCCGACCAGCGGGGGGCCGCCGGGGTCCGGTCCGGCGGCGGCGGTGCGCGCGCGTTCGGCGGGGCGGCCCGCGACCAGTTCCTGGTAGCCGAGGCCGAGGACGGCGGCCAGCCGCAGCAGCGCGGGCGGGTCGAAGTCGCATCCGAGGTCGAGCACCCTGCGCAGGTAGGCGACCGACATGCCGGCCCTGGTCGCGGCCTGGGCCTCGGTGAGTCCGAGGTCGGCGAGGCGGTCGGCGAAGCGCCGGGCGAGCGCGGTCGGCGGGGTGGCTGCGGCAGGTACGTGTTCGGTGGTCACTTCGGTCACCTCCTGACGGTGGTGGTACGTCCAGGGTGCACGAAAGGGGGTGCGCGGCGGCAGAGGCCTTGGACCCGTTCGGGCCCGGCCGGCGGCCCGCGCCGGCGGCGGCGTTCCGTCCTCCGAAGGGACCAACGTCCCACCCGTGCGGGCCCGGCGACCCTGGCAGGGCCCGGGCGGTGGGGGAAGAGTGGGCAGCGACCCAGAGGCGGGCGAAAGGCCCGCGGGGAACCCGAACAGGGAAGGCACTGCCATGACTCGTCCCGTTCTCGCCGCTGTCGATGCGTCCGTGCGAAGCCGGGCCGCCGCGCACTGGGCCGCCCAGGAGGCCGCCCGCCGGGGGGCGCCGCTGCGGCTGCTGCACGCCTGGCCGTACCTGGGCCGCAAGGCCAATGACCTGGTGCAGGTGGACGACCTGGAGACCGGCGCGCAGTCCATGCTGGGCGACGTCGCGCAGGAGCTGGCCACGGCGTACCCGGGGGTGGCGGTCTCCTCGGAGCTGGTGCCGGACTCGGCGATCGACGGGCTGACGGCCGCCGCCGAGCAGGGCCAGCTGCTGGTGATCGGCACCCGGGGCCTGGGCGGGTTCCGCGGGCTGCTGGTCGGTTCGGTGAGCCTGGGCGTGGCAGGCCGGTCGAAGACGCCGGTGGTGCTGGTCCGCGAGAGCGGGCAGGCGCCGGAGTCGCCCGAGCCGGAGGTGACGGTGGGCTTCGACGCGCTCGAACCGGCCGACGCCGTAATGGAGTTCGCGTTCGAGGAGGCGCAGCTGCGCGGCGCCCGGGTACGGGTCGTGCACGGCTGGGAGCTGCCGCCGACGTACGGGTACGCGGGCTGGATCCCGGTGGAGAGCGAGCGCCAGGAGCTGGGCGCGCTGGCGGTGGCCATGGTGTCCGAGGCGGTCGCGCCGTGGCGTGAGAAGTACCCGCGCACTCTGGTGCTGGAGGACGTCCGCACCGGTGGCGGCGCGGCCGCGCTGGTGGAGGCGTCGGCGCAGTCCGACCTGGTGGTGGTGGGCCGCCGCTCGCGCACCCTCAACATCGGTCCGAAGCTCGGTTCGGTCGCGCACGCGGTGATCCACCACGCGCAGGCCCCGGTGGCGGTCGTCCCGCACGACTGACACCCTCTCGGCTCCCGGTTCCTCCCCCGGACCGGGTCACCGGGCCGCCCCGTCGCACCCACCGCCTCCGGGTCGCGACGGGGCGGCCGCGTGTGTGCGGCGCGGGACCGTTGTCACACCGGGCGGGCAGGCTGGCCGCCATGGACAACGACGAGTTCTGGCAGCTGATCGACTCCGCCCGGGCCGCGACCACGCCCGAAGTCCCTTTCGAGCGCGCCCTGGTGGACGTGCTGGCGGCCCGCCCGGAGTCGGACATCGTGCGCTACGAGGTGTGCTTCGAGCGCCTGCACGGGGCCCTGTACCGGTGGGACGTCTGGGCGGCGGCGTACCTGATCGGTGGCGGCTGCTCCGACGACGCCTTCATGGACTTCCGGGCGGGCGTGATCGCGGAGGGCCGCACCTGGTACGAGAAGGTCCTCGCGGGCCCGGACGTGATCGCCGAGCACCCGGCGGCGGCCGGTGAGAACCGCTTCGACGCGGAGGGCGTGTTCTTCAACGAGGACGTCAACTACGCGGCCGCGCTGGCCTTCGAGCGCCGCACCGGCGACCGGGACGCCTTCCACCGGGCCTACCGGCAGCACCGCGCCGAGCAGGGCGTCGCCGGTCCCGTCGGCCCGGTGGTGCGGCCCGACGGCATGGGCGAGGAGTTCGACTTCGACGACGACGCCGAGATGCACCGCCGGCTTCCCGCCCTCGCCGCGCTCTATCTCGTCGACTGACCTTTGCAGTAACTGATTTGATGGTACGTCAGTGGTCGAAGCCGAACGCCAGCAGGGTCGCGTCGTCCTCCGACAGCGGGCCGGACATGTCGCGGACCACGGCGTCCACCAGGTCCTGCAGGGTGGGTTCGGCGGCGTGCGCCTCGACGGCCGCGCGGAGGGCGTCGAGGCGGCGGTCGATGTCCTGGTCGCGGCGTTCGATCAGGCCGTCGGTGTAGAACAGCACGGTGTCGCCCGGCTGCAGGTGGGTCTCCGTCGCCCGGTAGGCGACCATCGGCAACACGCCGAAGGGCGGGCCGAGTTCGACCTCCAGCAGGGTGGCCCGGCCGTCGCGCAGCAGCACCGGCGGCGGGTGGCCGGCGCAGATCCAGCGCAGCAGGTGGCGGTCGGGGTAGTAGCGGGAGACGATCGCGGTGGCGGTGGACTCGTCGCTCTCGTCGCAGGCGATCCGGTTGAGCCAGCCGCCGAGCGACTCCACCAGGGCGCCGGTGAACGCCAGGCCCGCCAGCGCGTGCCGCAGCATGGACATCAGCGCGACCGCGTCCAGACCGTGGCCGCGCGCGTCGCCGACCGCCAACAGGGCGCGTCCGTCGGGGAGTTGGCGGACCTTGAACCAGTCGCCGCCGACCCGGCCCTCGGCGGGGCGGTAGGCGACGGCGGAGGTGACGCCGAGGCCGGCCAGGGTCGCGGAGCGCGGTTGCAGGGCGTCCTGGAGGCGCTGGACGACGCCGTGCTCGGCGTCGGCCCGGCGGGCCTGCCGCTCGGTCTCCTCCTGCTGCTCGCGCAGCCGGCGCCGGCTCTCGTACAGCTCGGTGACGTCCTGCAGGACGGCGCGCAGCCCCTCGATCGGGCCGTCCTCGTCGCGGACCACCTCGGCGACCAGCCGGACCCGGCGGGGGCGGCCGACGCCGTACAGCTCGGTGAGGACGTCGATGTCGGCGCCGGTGGTGAGCAGCCGG
The DNA here is from genome assembly GCF_053602195.1 of Kitasatospora sp. NPDC004531. NCBI lineage: Bacteria > Bacillati > Actinomycetota > Actinomycetes > Kitasatosporales > Streptomycetaceae > Kitasatospora > Kitasatospora sp. NPDC004531. Next base: position 21,577 of record NZ_JBSGDD010000102.1, read on the forward strand.
TCGAGGGCGCGGTACAGGGCGGGGCGGGCGGTCTCGGTGACCCGGCCGAGCAGCTGGTCGAGGCTCAGCGTGGTGGTGTCGGGGGTGCGGCCGAGCAGCACCGCCAGGCCGGGCGAGATGTCGAGGCGCCCGTCGCGCAGGCTCCACTCGGCCCAGCCGACCCGGGCGATCCGCTGCGCGGCGCGGGCCACCTGCTCGACGCGGTCGTCGGTCCACAGCAGCAGCAGGCGGCGGCCGAGGCGGTGCACGGTGAGCCGCTCGCGGCGGCTGCGGGCGGTGCCGTCCGGGCCCGCGCCGTCCCAGCGCACCGGCAGCTCGCGGGCGGCGTGCCCGGTGCGCAGCACCTCCCCGATCGCCGCCGCGACCTGCTCCGTCCACAGCCCCGGGTACGCCTCCCGCAGCGACACGCCGTGCCCCTCGGCGGCGCCCGGGCACAGCTGCTCGGGGTGGTGCGGGTGCCGGACGGCGGCCTCGTTGACGATCACCACGGCCAGGTCGAGCAGCGTCCCGTCGGCGGCCCGGACGGGTTCGGCGAGCAGCGAGGCCTGCGGGACGGCGTCCAGCAGGCGGTGCAGGTCCTGGTCCGGCGGGCGGGCGAGGTCCGGGTCGAGCGCGGCGTCCGGGACGATCGGCGGCGGGCCGGCCGGGAGCTCCGGCGAGCGGGCCGGGTGCTCCTCGCGCAGCCGGCGGACGGTGCGGCGCAGCGCCTCGCCCCAGTCGGCCTGCTCGGGTCGCCCGTACAACCCCCGCCCCTCTCCGCTCGGCGTTCCCTGCCACTGTTCCGGCCCGCCCCGCCGCCCGGCGACCGCACCGGCCCGGACGGGTGAGCGCCGCGACCCGGGCGCGACCCTCCGACCGTTCCTTCCGCCGGGACGGGAACCCCCAGGTCAGGCGGGGCGTTGTCGGCACGGAACGATCTTCGATGGAACGGAGGAGCAGGATGTCGACGGCCTTGGCGAAGGGCGCCAATGTTCCCGTGCTCCGGGACGGCCATGGTCCCGCGAGCGTCCTGATCGGCCTCGGGTGGCAGGCCGCCGGCGCGTACGACCTGGATGCGAACGCGCTGCTGTGCGACGCCGACGGGAAAGCGCTTTCCGACCGGCATTTCGTGTTCTTCAACAACCTGCACAGCCCCGACGGCGCGGTCACCCACCTCGGCGACCCGGGCGACGGCACCGATCACGAACGCCTGCGCGTCGACCTCGGCGAGGTCGAGCCGGCGGTGCAGCGGATCGTCTTCACGGTGGCGATCTACCAGGCCGAGGAGCGCCGCCAGTCGTTCGGCGCGGTGCGCGGCGCGTACGTCCGGGTGGCAGACGCGGCGGGCGGCGGCGAGCTCGCCCGGTACGAGCTCGGGCCCGAGCTGACCGCCGAGACCGCCGTCGTGTTCGGCGAGCTGTACCGGCACGGCGACGGCTGGAAGTTCCGCGCCATCGGGCAGGGCTACTCCTCCGGCCTGGCGGGCATCGCCGCCGACTTCGGGGTCTCCGTCCTCGCACCGGCCGCTCCGGCCGCTCCGGCTGTTCCCGCCGTGTCCGCTCCGGCGGCTCCGGCGGCTCCGCCGATGCCTGCCGCCGCGCCGCTGCCCGTCGCCGCACCCGTACCCGTACCCGCGCCCACGGTGGCCCTCGCGCTGCCCGAGGCACCCGCGAGCTGCTTCTTCGACCCGGCCCACGGCCCCGGCGGCACGGCCGTCCTGTGGTCGCCGCAGTGGGGCGTGCCGCGCCAGATCCAGTCCTGCGGCGCGTGCGCGCAGCGCGTCCTGAGCACGCCGCCGCCGTACTACACCGCGCCCGCCACCGCCGGCTACCCGCCGCAGGGCTACCCGGCCGCCGAGTACGGCCACCCGCAGCACGGCTATCCGCAGCACGGCGGCTACCCGGCGGAGCACCAGCAGGGCGGCCGTCGCTTCGGCACCGGTGCGATGATCGGCGCGGGCGCGGCCGGCCTGGTCGGCGGCGCGCTGCTGGCCGAGGCGTTCGACGACGACTGATCCCCCGGGGGCCTCCCCCGTCCGCGCCCCCCCCCCGCCCCCCCCCCGGGGCACCAAAACACAAGCAAGGACGGGGGGGTGAGGGGGGGTGTATAAGAAAAG